>JAYUTS010000288.1:0-5461 GCA_043754995.1 Chitinophagaceae bacterium | reverse complement strand
TGGAAGCCTTAAAAAATTATAACTGGACAGGAAATATCCGTGAATTAAGAAATGTGGTGGAGAGGCTCATCATCTTATCAGGTAAAACCATTACACTGGAAGATGTTGAAAATTATGTTTTACCGAGAAAGTAATTGGGAATTAGTAATTTGGAATTGGTTGTGTTTTTTGTCTTCAAAGATGGCCGCAATTAATTAATATTGTAACAATCTAAGTCGCCCTTTAGGGGACAGGGGTATTATGAAAACAATTTATTGCATAAGCGGATTGGGAGCAGATGAAAGGGCTTTCTCAAAATTAAAAATAAACGGCTTCACGCTAAAAGTTATTCCATGGCTTATGCCGCAGGCTGGTGAAACAATACAGCACTATGCTGAACGAATGCGTGCCGATATTACAGAAGAAAACCCAATACTGATGGGACTTTCGTTCGGTGGTATGATCTGCACCGAAATAGCAAAACAAATCCCTGTAAGTAAGATCATCATTATTTCCAGCATTAAGTCTTCAAGAGAATTGCCATTCTGGATGAAGACAGTTGCAACTTTAAAGCTCAATAAAATTGTACCTCTCAAATCAACAAAGCTCACGCAGCCAATCCAAAACAGGATGCTGGGCGTTCAGTCAGAAGAAGAAAAAACTTTGGTGGCTTCATTAAGAAGGGCTGTAGATCTGCCCTACACCAATTGGGCTGTAAACCAGGCCATCAACTGGAAAAACGACTGGCAACATCCCCATATCTACCATATTCATGGCGATAAGGACAACATGTTTCCTATAAGAAATATAAAAGCCGATTTCACCATCAAAAATGCCGGTCATTTTATGATTATGAATCGTGCGGCAGAAGTGAGTGATTGCATCAATTCAATACTAAATGCAGAATAGCTGCACTTCTAATATTGCCTGTAACAGATACCTTCTGTTAAACGTTTCAAAACATTAATGTATAAAAGCACTGTCAAACGGGTAAATATGGTATTTTTGGCACTTCTAAAATTTAACGCATGAGTATAGGTTGGATCGTTTTTATTATTTGGGTACTTGGCTGGCATATTGGTTTGTACGGTATGTTTAAAAAAGCTGGCATCACACCGTGGAAAGCCCTGATTCCCTTGTACAATACCTGGTGTATGGTTGAAAAGATGGAATTGAAAAAGTATTGGTTTTTTCTGCAGTTGATTCCTGTTGCGGGCCAGTTCATCACCATCTGGATATGTATAAAATTTGTTGAGCATTTTGGCCGGTTTGGTTTTTGGCATCATGCCGCAACTGTTTTCATTCCTTTTATTTATTTTCCCTACCTGGGCTATTCCAATAACGAAAGGTATGCAGGCATTGCAGTGGTTAAAAACTATAAAAAATCGGGTGCAAGAGAATGGATTGATGCAGCCGCTTTTGCAATTGTTGCAGCCACACTCATCCGCACATTTGTATTTGAAGCTTATACCATTCCTACTCCATCTGAAGAAAAGACATTACTGGTAAACGATTTTTTATTTGTGAGTAAGATGGCTTACGGGCCCAGGATTCCCAACACACCAATCGCCATGCCTTTTGTTCATCATACCATTCCCGGGCTTAATGTAAAATCTTATGTAGAGTGGATACATATCCCATACACCCGTTGGTTTGCCAGCCCGGTTACAAGAAATGATGCAGTAGTTTTTAATTTTCCCGTGAACGATACTTTGATAAATAATGATGAATACGGCTCTCAAAAAACCTACTATGAAGCTGTAAGAGAAATGGGCAGAGAACAGGTTTGGAGCCAGTTTGAAAATAGTATAATTACAAGACCAGTTGATAAGAGAGAGAATTTTATAAAAAGATGTGTTGGTATATCAGGCGATAGCATACAACTCATTAATGGAAAACTGATGGTTAACGGTAAACCGGAAGATTTTTTCCCGAAATCTGAAAGATTTTATTTGTTACAGGTGCCCGAGGGTGTATATCTGGATGAAGAAAAATTAAGTGATCTTGGTATAAACGTGCGTACATCGCAGGGTGATTTTCAGGCAACGGACAAATCCAATTTGTTCCAGATAAATATTACAAATGAAGAAAGAGCAAAATTGAAATTACCTCCCGGCTATATTTTAACCGATATTATTTATCCGCACCGCAATGATCTTTTTCCTTATTACAAAGATTCTACTGGTATAAACTGGTCAGCAGATAATTTTGGACCGGTTTGGATCCCTAAGAAGGGTACAAGTATTCAGTTGACGGCTGACAATATAATCCGTTATCAGCGTTGTATTGAAGTGTATGAAGGCAATAAATTTGAAACCCGTGGCGGCAAGTATTTTATCAACGGAAAAGAAACTGCCAGTTATACTTTTAAAATGGATTATTACTGGCTGATGGGAGATAACCGCCACAATTCGCTGGATAGCCGTTTTTGGGGATTTGTGCCCGAAGACCATGTGGTTGGTAAAGCATCTCTCATCTGGTTCAGTTATGAAAATGGCCCACGCTGGAAACGATTGTTCCGCTGGATCAAATAATTTGTTCTGTTTAAATTTTAAGATTTAACTTTAAAAAATGGATGAGGTCCTTTCTGCAGCAATGCAGAAAGGATTTTTTATCTGAATAAATAAAATAATTTAAAGTATGAAAAAAGAAGAATATCAGTTCGCATACGATGTATATAACTCTGTTGAAGACTTAAATGAAAAAGATGCCTGGCTGGTGAATGAAGCCAGGGAAGTTACGGCATCGGCCTATGCACCGTATTCAAACTTTAATGTGGGTGCAGTTGCTAAATTGGCCAATGGCCAGATTGTAGCAGGCACCAACCAGGAAAATGCTTCTTATCCTGTTGGCATTTGTGCCGAAAGGGTATTACTGGCATCCGCAGCTTCGTTATATCCAAACATTGCCATTGATACCATTGCCATCAGCTACGACAATACTACTGGTGCCAGCAACCATCCTATTTCTCCTTGTGGTATGTGCCGTCAAAGTTTGGTTGAATATGAAGAACGTGTTAAGCAACCGATACGTTTAATTTTAAGTGGCCTTGATGGAAAAGTGATCATCATTGAAAAAGCCAGCTCCTTGTTGCCGCTCTCTTTTGGAAGTATTGATCTAAAATAAAGTTTGAACGCCATTGGCGATCTTTCCTTCATGTTCCAGTAACCATTTCTTTCGCCAGAGGTCACCGCCATAACCTACCAGGTCGCCGTTACTGCCAATAACCCGGTGACAGGGAACAATTATACAAATACTGTTGTTGCCATTTGCTGTGCCAACAGCCCTGATGGCTTTTACGTTACCTAAACGTTTACTCAGTTCATGATAACTAATGGTTCGCCCGTAAGGAATATTGCATAATTAGGCCCAAACGGTTTGCTGAAACGCTGTACCAACCTGTAATGTGTGAATTGTAAATTCAGTTCTTGTTCCTGCAAAGTATTCATCTAACTGTTTAATGCAGGATCTTATTACGGGAGATTTCGGCTTAAAAATTTAGCTCCTCTTCATTTATTTTAGCACCCTTCCAGGAATTAACAAACAACACATCAGAAATGTTACTGCCCGAACTCCTGATCTCCAGTGCACCAACCGGTGATTGATAATATGCTATTTCGATGTTCATATTTGGTTATCCAAATTACATAAAATCTTTAGAAGGAGCAACAAGGGATGAGGCTGCGGGGGGCAAGCTTTTCAATTAAACGGCCACTTTACAGGATAAGCTCTCAGGCACAATTTATTTTTAAAAATCAGGGTTTATCAAAGGGCTTTATTTCCACAACAACTTTCGCCTGGTGTACAATCTCATCATTGATCAAAGAAATAAAATCATTGGTTTCTTCTTTTCCATCAACCCAAATTTTTGCTGCATTGTTTTCATTTGATTGTACAAGTTCAATTTCATATTCTGTATCAATGTAACGGTATTTAATTTTTACTGTGTTCCAGTCATTTGGCAGGCAAGGCTTAAAATACAGCTTCTCCCCTTCTCTTTTTATACCGATGAATGATTCTGTTAACAACTGGTACAACCAGCCGGCAGCGCCTGTGTACCATGTCCATCCTCCCCTGCCCTTATGCAATGGCAATGTATAAACATCTGCGGCAATTACATAAGGCTCAGCTTTATATTTTTCAATGGAGGCAACATCGTTTCCATGATTAACCGGGTTTATTAACTGTATTAACTCCCAGGTTCTTTTGGTATCTCCTAAAGTGGCAAATGCCATGATGAGCCAGATGGCGGCATGAGAATATTGTCCACCATTTTCCCTTACACCCGGTGCATAGCCTTTTATATAACCGGGGTTTAAAGCCGATTTATTAAAGGGCGGTTCGAATAATTGTATAATTCCTTCTTCTTTTCTCACCAGGTATTTTTCGGCTGAATTCATTGCCGTTAATTGCCGTTGCGGCTCGCCTGCACCCGATATTACCGACCAGCTTTGTGCAATAGAATCAATTTTACATTCTTCATTTTCTTTTGAACCCAGCGGTGTTCCGTCATCAAAATAAGCACGGCGGTACCACTCACCATCCCAGGCATTTGCATTAATACTCATTCGTAATTTATCAGCCACCGACTGGCATTTTTCTGCAAAGACCTTTTCATTCTTAATTAATGCAATGGGCGCAAATTTTTTAAGAATATCATGAAGGAAAAATGCAAGCCAAACACTTTCCCCTTTGCCTTCGGTTCCCACCCTGTCCATACCATCATTCCAGTCGCCGCTGCCAATTAATGGCAAGCCATGAACACCAAACTCCAGGGCATGTTCTATTGCCAGTACGCAATGCTCATATAATGAAGCCGTGTTTTCTGACCTTATCGACAGGTCGTAATAAGATTCTTCTCCTGCATTTAAAGACCTGCCTTCCAGAAAATGGACTTGTTCATCGAGTATAGTTTTATCGCCCGTAAAAAGAACATATTTTGCGGTAACAAATGGCAACCACAAATAATCATCCGAACAGGTAGTTCGTACTCCCCTGCCAATGGGCGGATGCCACCAGTGCTGCACATCTCCTTCTTTAAATTGTCTTGAAGCACATAAAAGGATCATCTCTTTAACCAATTCAGGTTTAGAATGCATCAGGGATAATACATCCTGCAGCTGGTCCCTGAATCCAAATGCCCCACCCGATTGATAAAACCCGCTGCGGCCCCAGATACGGCAGGCAAGCGTTTGATAATTAAGCCAGCCATTCATTAAAACATTAACAGCGGCATCTGGAGTTTCCACCTGTACGGTACTCAAAGTATTCTTCCAGAATTCATGCACATGCTGTAACCGTTGGTTTGCTGTTTCTGTTCCTTCCAGTTTTTTTATCAGCGCAAGTGCATCAGGCACATTTTTGCCTGCGCCTAACCTGAAAACTACTTCTTTTTCCTGGTCCTGTGCAAGATCAAAAATTACCTGTATCACCGCACAGGGATCAAGTGCAGCGCCGGTTCGGCCCGATAACCTGGCCCGGT
>JAYUTS010000287.1:0-5462 GCA_043754995.1 Chitinophagaceae bacterium | reverse complement strand
TTGTGCAGGCTGCAGCAGCCAATATGATCAATGGGATCATCATTGCAAATCCACCTTCCCCATGATTGACGATTTGGACAGGCTAACATATTCAGCAGCCTGATTTAGATTTAACACCTCAGTGATTGTAACTGTAGCGTTGTCATTTTTCATTTCAGTTTTGAGTAAATTATTAATGTTGTTACCTGTTAATAATTAATTAATAAAGCGTTACTTTTTAAAGCACCCATTTTAAATGTTTTGAATCGTCTTTTCTGTTTCAATTTTCATTTGGTAAATAGAATACCCCGTAATCAGTATTATTAATAAAACACCAAGAATATTTAATGGAGTTTCCTTAATATTTATTAAGAAGTTCCCGGATATTAAAGAGTCCCTTGTTAGATAAGCAAGTAAAAATATGCAGAGAAATATAACACCGATCAATACAATTGCTTTTTGTGTGGATGACATATAATTCAAATTCTTTAACATATAAAAGAACCCGATATTAGCTGCTATCAGCGGTACTATTAGAAGTACCCCTTTTATGAAATTGTATTCTAAAACTAACTTATAATCTCCCATTGTTTTTCCTAATGTAATGGAAAAAAGATAAGCAATGAATCCACAGGTAGCAGAAACTATAATTATTGTTTTATAATCCTTTGATCTTATAAAATAGGTTACTCCTAATGAGATGGCAAGTATTAATAAATAGATTGAGAATATGTACTCTTCAAACTTCTGCTTTGAAACTTTACCATACTCTTCTCTCAATCGGCTACTAATAAAAGTATCCCCATTTACCATTAGTTCATCTATCTGAAACTGATGAAAATTGGGTTTAAAGCTTTCAGATAGATTTTCTGGCCATAATCTATTAAGTCTCTCGGCTTGTTCCTTTTTCTTGTTCTCTCTCTCTTGTTCTGCATTGAATAGTAACTCTTTTATTGGATCCCTGGGTCTTTCAGAATTATTTGATTGGCTATGAACTGTACTTGTGAAAAGGACAATAAAGACTATTAGGTAATGTAATTTCATTGATACATTTTAAAATTGAAAAGATGATTTACAAACTCCCAGAAGTGGTAGTTATATCCAAATTTACGTACTGTAGTCAAACATGACTACACTTATCGTTTGCAGAAATATCACCTTAACTGTGTGAACTATAAGCATAATCAGGATTTCATAACTGCCTTCGGTCAAAACCTTCGGAGACTAAGAGAGGAAAAAGGAATTTCCTTAAGAGGGTTGGCTGATGAAGCTGAGATGGAAAACAAACAGCTTTATTTAATTGAACATGGAAAAGTAAATACTTCGATATCAACAGCATACGCTTTGGCGAAAGTTCTAGGTGTTGAACCAAAAGTTTTATTTGATTTTCCATTTCTTCAAGAAACCAATAAATCTGAAAGCAGTACTAAGTAAATGAATTGAATTGTACCCCATAGTGTACCCCAATATGAAAAAAGCGTTTGTAAATTATTCATTTACAAACGCTTATCTATTTAAACTGTGGTGTGGGCCGGGATCGAACCGGCGACACAAGGATTTTCAGTCCTTTGCTCTACCGACTGAGCTACCGCACCGTTCCTGAAACACATCTACTCCGGTAAGTGGAAGCTACCATTGCTTTTGTGCTTCGGGTTGCACCCAACAGAGTTTTAACGTCGTTGGGTTTTACCCAACAGAGTTTTAACGTCGTTGGGGTTGCAAATATAGAGGTATAACACTAAAATCTGAAATCAAATCTCAAGTATTATCCTTGCAAATTCTTTGTATTTACTTACCGCTTATAGCTAAAAGCTCACAGCTTTCTTCCCTACATCCCAAACTCACTCAAAAACTTGATCCGCATGATCTTGAGCTGTTCCCAGCTATAACTACCCTCTTCCAGCTCCTGTTGGGCAATCTTGAGATCGCTGGTGGTACAACTTTTAAAATAATCAATGATCTCTTCCTGTTCATATTCATCCAGCCATTCATCAATGGCATAATCAAGTCTCAGTTTGGTTCCGCTGGCGGCAATGGTTTCCATCTCTTCCAGCATTTCTTCCATTTGCCAGCCTTTATTTTTGGCAATGGTTTCTAAAGGAATCCGTTTGTCAACATTTTGTATCAGGAATACTTTATTACCACTTTTATTCACCACGCTCTTCATCACAAACTCATCAGGCTTTTCAATGTCGTTTTCTTCTACATATCTGGAGATGATCTCTACAAAAGGTTTACCATAACGGATCGCTTTTCCTTTACTCACACCCTGGCATTTTTCCAGCTCTTCCAGTGTTGTAGGATAAATGGTGGCCATATCATGCAACGAATTTTCAAGGAAGATCACAAATGGAGGCAACCCTTTTTTCTTTGCTTCCTTTTGACGAAGATCCTTCAGCATATCAAACAACTTATCATCTGCTGCTGCACCACTATTACCAGCATCACTTCCTTCATCATCATCCGCATTGGCTTCTTCATATAAATTATTAAGAACAATCTTAAATGATTTTGGTTTCTTTAAAAATGCTTCGCCTTCTTTGGTCATCTTCAGCAAACCATATTCTTCAATATCTTTTTGAATCAACCCGTTCAACAACAGTTGACGGATAAGTGAATTCCAGAAATGAATATCTTTTGATTTTCCACTTCCAAACTCCGGCACCTGGTCGTGCCGGTACATCTGTATCTGCGGTGTTAACCGGCCGGTGATAACAGGTATTACATATTCTGCAGCAAAACGTCCATCAAGGGCTTTCACCGTTTTCAATACAATTACCGTTTCATCTTTTGCTTCAATCTTTTCTTTTGGATGTAAACAGTTATCACAGTTACCGCAATTTTCGTTTTGATAAGTTTCACCAAAATAATGCAGCAAAATTTTTCTGCGGCAAACAGAGCTTTCCGCAAAAGCAACTGTTTCCTGGATCATCTGTGCAGTTACTTCACGTTCACTCAAAGGTTTGTCACGCATCAAATGTTCCAGCTTGCTTACATCTTTATGCGAATAGTAAAGGATACATTTTCCTTCCATTCCATCTCTGCCTGCCCTGCCTGTTTCCTGGTAATAATTTTCAATACTCTTGGGTATATTATAGTGAATCACAAAACGGATATCGGGTTTGTCGATACCCATGCCAAAGGCAATGGTAGCAACGATTACCTGCACATCTTCATTCAAAAACTTATCCTGCTTACCGGCTCTTACCTTGCCATCAAATCCGGCATGATAAGCAACAGCTTTAATGCCGTTAGCCATCAGCATATCAGCCAGCTCTTCGGTTGTTTTGCGGTTGAGTGTATAGATGATACCACTCTTGCCTTTGTTTTGTGAAATGAATTTCACAATACTTTTTACCGCCTGATCTTTATTGATCTTTGGTTGAATTTCATAATACAGGTTACTGCGGTTGAAGGAGGAAATAAAAATTTCAGCATTTCTTAATCCGAGATTCTTTACAATATCACTCTGTACTTTGGGTGTTGCTGTTGCGGTTAATGCAATGATGGGAATGTTGGGATTGATCTGGTCCATCATTTCCTTGAGTCTTCTGTATTCCGGTCGGAAATCATGACCCCATTCGCTGATACAATGCGCTTCATCAACAGCAAAGAAGGAGATATTAAGATCGCTGAAAAATTCAAGATTCTCCTGCTTGGTTAATGTTTCAGGAGCAACATAAAGCATTTTGGTTTTGCCTGCCAGCAAATCATCATGCACTTCTTTGGTTTCTTTCTTCGTTAAGGTTGAGTTGAGAAAATGTGCCACATCATCTTTGCTGCTGTAACTGCGTACCAGGTCAACCTGGTTTTTCATCAATGCAATTAACGGGCTCACAATAATAGCCACACCTTCATTGACCAATGCCGGTAATTGATAACACAAACTTTTACCGCCGCCGGTTGGCATAATCACAAATGTATCTTTTCCATTCAGCAGGTTATTGATCACAGGTTCCTGTGTTCCTTTAAAAGCATCAAATCCAAATTGTTCACTTAATGCGGCGTATATGTCAACGCTGTGAGCCTTGTCATGAATAGCTTTGCCGTTCGTTTTTTTGGTTGCTTTTGTTGCTGTTTCTTTAACTTTCGTTGAAGTTTTACTTTCGCCCATTGGGACTTTTTTCTTAACTGTAGTCATCACTTTTTTTCTTTCTCTCTTTGGATTTAAAAACCGGACTTTCTCAGCAGGCAGTTGAATGGTTTTGCACCGGTTGTGCTCTTTTTTAAGGGACACGAAGTTACTTAAACTGAGCCAGCTTATTTATTCAATTACTGCAAATATTTGCCAAAAAAGGCCATTATATGAGAAGATAAGCCAATTTCACGGGAATGTTTTTATAAAATTTACACATAAAACCATTCATAAGGGCTTCTTTCAGCAATTGATCCTTCTTAGTCTTTTATGTTCTGCTTATTTAAAGTAGGTTTGCCCCGCCAATGAAAGAATCCAATCATATCAACCCGAAAGAGATTGCACAGCGAACAATTGCTTTAGAAGCAGGAGCAGTGGAAGAACTTGCTGCATTGCTCACCGATGATTTTAATACAATATGCACTACTGTTATTGAAGCGAAGGGCCGGCTGATTGTAAGTGGAATCGGCAAAAGCGCTGTGATAGCACAAAAAATTGTTGCTACGTTAAATTCAACAGGTACTCCTGCAATGTTCCTGCATGCAGCAGATGCCATTCATGGCGATTTGGGTATGATCCTGAATTATGATGTGGTGATGATCATCAGCAAAAGCGGCGAAAGCCCAGAGATCAAAGTGCTGGCACAACTGATTAAAAGTTTTGGCAATCCTTTAATTGGCATGGTTGGAAATACGGAATCTTATCTCGCCAAACAAAGTGATTATATTTTAAATACAACTGTAAGCCAGGAGGCCTGCCCCAACAATCTTGCACCCACCAGCAGCACCACCGCACAAATGGTGATGGGCGATGCATTGGCAGTTGCATTGATGGAGCTGCGTGGATTTAAGAGCAGCGATTTTGCAAAATTCCATCCCGGGGGTTCATTGGGCAAACGTTTATATCTGCGTGTTGCCGATTTGTATATTCATAATGAACAACCAAAAGTTTTGCAAACAGCCTTGCTCAAAGAAGTGATTGTTGAGATCTCTAAAAAACGTTTGGGTGCAACAGCCGTGGTGAATGAAAAAGATGAATTGCTGGGTGTTATTACAGATGGCGACCTGAGAAGGATGCTGGAAAAAAACAGTTCCATCAACAAAGTTTCAGCAATACAGATCATGAGCAGTCATCCAAAAACAATTGAGGCAGATGCATTGGCCATTGATGCAATGGAAATGATGCGGAAAAATAATATCAGCCAGTTATTGGTTGTTAACAACAAACAATACCTTGGCATTATACATTTGCATGATTTAATTAAAGAAGGTTTGATATAAAACGGTGAGAGGTAAATGGTGAGTAGCAAGACGAACCATTGACCATTGACCATTGACCATTGACCATT
>JAYUTS010000286.1:0-13230 GCA_043754995.1 Chitinophagaceae bacterium | reverse complement strand
GGTCATTTTTTTAAGTTTACTGTAATCAATATTAGCTGCATTATCATTGGGTGTATGATAATCCCTATGTAGGAGCGTTGTGTACATGAGCGAAGGGATACCCAACCTCGCATAAGGTAAATGATCGCTTCTGAAAAACCAATATTCAGGATGCTCCACTTTATCCCAGAGTGTATCTAATTTAAATTTCGGTCCTTCATCATTGGCATCAAGTGCCATTTTCGCCAGTTCGTTTGATGTAAGATGAGGAGGTTGTATTCCTAAAACGGTTGCGCTATCCGTATGGTTTCTGCCAATCATATCTCCATTTAAAACTGCTACAATATTCTGAATAGGTATTATGGGGTGTGACGAAAACCATCTTGACCCCAAAAGCCCCCGCTCTTCTGCACCATGAATAACAAAAAGCACAGAACGTTTTCCGGGATTTTTTTTAAAGGCTCTTGCTACAGCAAACATGGCCACATTTACACTGGCATTGTCATCTGCGCCATAATAAATACTGTCTCCATCAATGCTGTTGCGAATACCATGCGCATCTGTATGACCACTATACAATACATATTCTTTCGAAAGCACCGGATCTGTTCCTTTAATAAGGCCCACCAGGTTTACAGATGGATAATTATACCGCTCAATGATAATATTGGCTTTTAGTTGGGCCGTATTGCCTGCTATTTCTTTTTTTGCGGATGCAGGTAGCCAAAGGACAGGCACAGTAGCAGTTACTTTTTCATTGGGCCCCCCTTCCAGGTCAAAAGTTCCTTCCTTAAAATTTTCTACTGCATCAGGCCAGGCAACTTCTGTTTCGTTATCGCCAATGAGTATAAGTGCAGCAGCTCCTTTAGCAATAAGTGCATTTCCATATTTAGTCATCATGAACCGTTGATACCGCCAGTTGGGTAATGACATGTTGTAATTTAATATCCCGGTTACTGCATCAAAGGCCACTACTTTTCCTTTTACATCGATGTTATTTAAATCAAGGGAAGCAACACTCCCCAGATAAACAATAGGTTGATCTATTGTAACAGGTGCCATTTGTGCAATGGCTACTTCGCTCCACAAGGGTAATGTGCGACCATTGACAGATACAGTGCTAACAGCAGCAACCCGGTTACGCCACATATTGAAATACTGATAGTATGAATTGTTTTCACCGGCAGGTTTCAGACCCAGGCTTCTGTATTTTTCTGCAATCCAAACGGCTGCATTCAGTTCATTGATAGTACCTGCACCACGGCCTTTGAACCGGGCATCTGCATGTTGGTATAAATCGTTTTTTAAATCAGTTTGTTTGATAGCAGCTAAACCTGCTGCCGGTACTTTATTTACTGTTTGAGAAAATGCTGAACCTGCAAGCAGCAGAACAAGTAAAAGAGATAGTTTATTCATAATATTCATTTAATTAATACGGATAAAGTAAAAAATCGTGAAAATTATTTAGCGGATGTTGTTTTATTTAATTCTTCTGATTGAACTCTTTTTATTTTTAAAAAAGGACTTTTCATCAAATACCAAAACGTTTGTTTTTTCTCTTCATCAAACTCTTTTAATCCAAATTTTATTTCTTCAACCGGTTTAGTTTTAAATGTACCGAATAAGCGGTCCCAAAAAATAAAAATATCGGCGAAGTTTGAATCGGTATAATGCTGATCCTGCTCATGATGTACTTTGTGCAGGTTAGGTGTTGTAAACACTAAACCAAAACTTTTATCGAGCCATTTCGGAAACCGAAGATTGGCATGCTCGAGGAAAAAGAAGAACGTGGCAATAAAAAAATAGAAACCCAGTGTAAGTAAATCAAGACCAAAGATGGCTGCAGCAAGAATATTACTGCTGCCAAACCAAAGAAAACTCTCTATCGGGTGTCCCCGAAAATTGGAGGAAGCATCCATGCTGGTATCACTATGGTGCACACGATGGAAACGCCAGAGCAATGGTACTTTGTGAGACAAGCGGTGGAACCAGTAACTCACCAGATCTAACAGGACAATACCCAGCAATAATTTTACCCAAAGCGGCAACTGCACAAGATAGAAAAGCCCGATCTGCTGATCATTCAGCCATTCAACACTAAAAACAGTGACCGAAGACCAAAGAATACTTCCCAGAAAAAAAACAACATAAATCAAACTGTTTTGAAACAGGTGTTGCGGTCTTTTGGTGAAGTTGAATTGATTGCTGAGCAATTGTTCAAGCGAATAAAACAGCACCATTAATCCAATGATAATATAATTGGAATTAATTGCGAGCAGTGAGTTGATAAGTTCCATTGCAGTGGTTTTGTTAATGATGAATGTTGGGTGTACAACCATCAGGTTGTAGTTATAACTCTTTTTGGGTTAAGATTGATAGCTTGTTGCATGAATTGGTTTTGGTTGGTATAAAAAAGCTGACCCTTTTTGGCCAGCGGTAAAAGGTAGAAAGAAGAATTGGGCTTTACAACAAAAACAGAATGAATCATTGGTTTAATGCAGAAGCATAGACCGAATCCTTTTACTGCTTAAGATACCTGTACAAAAAAGCACAGGCAAAACCCACAATCAGGTAAATGATGAATTTGATGATGCGTTCTTTATTCAAGGTGATATTCTTTTTTGATCAACTTAATCAATCGTTCTGCGCTTTTTTCAAGGGCCTGATAACTCCTCTTGTCCTGCCCGGTAGAAATTTTCTGGATAAATAAAAAATTGAGATAGTCATTCAGCTTCGTTCTGTTAATGCTGATGGTAAAGCTATCGATAGTAGCCGGCGATAATGCTGTTAATTGTTTGTGGTTACGAAATACTCCTATGAGCTCCCGGGCATCACATATATTGGCAAGATATTCCCTGCCCGTTTCCTGTTTAGTAACATATCCTTCTCTCGAGTATTCTGCTCTTTTCCATTGCAGATCATAGGCGGCAATGAAATCGGCCACTATTTTTTTTCTTATTAACCGCATGCCTCCTGCATTTTTTAATTGATCACTGGTAGTGCTGTTCCTGTTATTAAGCCTATCCCAGTTTGTCCTTTGCATTTGACGATAAACTGTACCGGGTATTTTTGTAACACCTGGATTCATTTCAAAATAAAGAAAGACAGAATCAATGGCCTCAAGCCGTTCGTCTTTTCTTGGGAAACTTAAATTGAGATTAGCCGTATCATTTATAAGGTCATATATAAAAGTCTGCATGTATTGTTTTTCCCGTTGATGTTCTATGGTATGCTCCAACTGATATTCTGCTAAAAATCCACAAAACACAGCCAGGAATAGCATTAGGAATTCCCAGAAATATGTTTTCCAGTTTTTCTTTCCATGGCTTTCGTGTGCATGATGATGTACTTCCATATTTTCTATGTCTGATGTAGGATGTATGATGTTAGATGTTCCGGGTATAGACTTTTGTTCAGAAGAAATCATTTCTTCCGGAATAGTTTTCTGCTCGTCGTTTGATTCGATATTTTTAGTTTCTTCCATAATTTATTCCAGGTGATATTGCTTGCGCAGTTCGTGCAATAACTTTTGATTGGCTGTCATGTAATCTTTCATCGCCAGGGTTCGTGTTGATACCAGCATTTGTTTGTAAAACAGGATCATATTGATTGCTTCGCCCTTGTCAAATGAAGCGAGGTTTAATATATCGGCTTTAATGTTGTTATTCCCTGCACGGTAGCGGGCAATAAGCTCCATGTTATACCCTTTGTCATCGAACTTTCTCAATTCATTCATCCAGTTAAAGTCATAGTGTTTTAAACTGAATTGCTTGATGGGGCTCGCAAAGAACTGGTATTCCTGATCGTTTCTGTCACGAACATTATTAATGTAAACACCGATTTCTCCAAACAGTTTTTGTAGTGACGCACTTTTAAAATACCTGAGCGAACCCGAACCTTTGAGCTGATTCAGAATTCCATCCTTCGGCTCAAATGTATAGCTGGTGATCAGATACATAACAACCGTATATGCCGGGTAAAAGTCTCTGGGTAAATTTGTTAACGAGCTATCTTTGATATAACTCACCAAATAATCACAGTCTTTTTCTTTTCCCAGCCGTCCGTTTATTTTACTGGCAAATACAATTGAGTCGGCATAAAATTCATCATATAATGCCTTGGCATATTCCTTCTCCCGGTCTCTTTCAATCTTATGCTCCAACTGGTATTCTGCAAAAAAACCGCAGAACACAGCGAGGAATAACATGAGAAACTCCCAGAAATAATGGGTCCATTTTTTTCGGGCGGTATGAGTGTGGGCATGTACTTCCATAAAGGTTTATTTGAGTTTATACACTTTACGTAATTCTTCAAGCATTTGAGCATTTAACTTTTGATAGTCAGCATACTGCTTTACTGATGCTCCCCAACCCCTTATTTGATAAGACCCCGTAATATTCACAGATTCTGTTTTATCAAACTCTTCCGGCTTATTAAAATGGAATGGAAATATTTCACCGCTCTTTTCATATTGTGCTAAAGCAATAAAATAAAATAATTTGTAACGGGTATTTATCTTATCGTAAAATTCTATGTCATTATGTTTTATCAGGTACGGCGTCAAATACAAATCCAAAAAGTTGGATTCAAATCCATTTCTTGTTCTTATGTTGGTAATGGCTTCAGAAAGGTCGCCGGTTAACTTTTGCAATTCCATGCTTTTAAAATAGCGTAAAGAGCCAGAATTTTTTAACTGGACAAGAATAGCATCTTTTGGTTCAAAAAGATAGGGGCTGAACACTATAAAAGCATAACTGAAGTTAACCGAAAACGCTTTGGAGCAATTGGTAATGGAACTATCCCGGAAATATTTCTTCAAATAGGTAAGCGCAGAGTCTCTCTTTAGCCTGTTCATTTGCACGGTTTGGATGGTAGCAGAATCTCTCTTCAGTTCATTATAAAAACTAATTGCCAGTTCTTTTGCCCTGTCTCTTTCAATTTTATGCTCCAACTGGTACTCTGCTAAAAACCCGCAGAACACAGCGAGGAACAGCATTAAGAATTCCCAGAAATAGGTTTTCCAGTTTTTCTTTCCGTGGCTTTCATGTGCATGATGATGTACTTCCATATCGTTTATGTCTGATGTATGATTGATGATGTTGGATGTTTCTGCAGCAACAGACTCTTGTGCCGGCAAAGAATTGTCAGCTTTCGACGTTTGTGCTTTCTGCTCATTGCTTTGATCCATTTTTGATAGCATGTAGTTTGTTCATTAACTTCCAAAACTGTGTATCAGTTGCTGTATTGATTAATTGCTGTTGTGTTTGGTCATATCCTTTCTGCAGAATCTGTTGATAGTTCGCCCAATCTGTAATTTGAAATTCTTTCAGGTCAGGTTCAATAAACAATGAAACCTCCGGCCATATGTTTATTGTTTTTTCATTTCAATTTTTTCACCACTGCCAATAAACCATGCTTTAACAGGTTTGCCCGACTGGTCCAATTCAAATTCAATAAAACGATCTGAGTCATCTGCATAAAAAAACCTTGTTGCTGATTCCGGTTTTAATTCTATATCGGGCGCCCCGTCACGGTGACGGTATAATTTGTTATCCTTTATAATGAGTTCAATAGGACCGGTAGCAATATATTTTCCAACATACTGATCAAGTATGGCCCGATCAATCTTTACTTCTTTGGGAGTATAGGGTTTTTGTACCGGCAGATCAAACATGATGGAAGCCAATGCCATGCCCAGTTGTGATGAATTACCGCTATTGTTTGAAATAACAACCACGCAAACATCATCATCAGGGTAATAAGCAAGATAGGAGACGAAACCGGGAATGCCACCACTATGTGCCACCCGTTTGTGTGTTTTTAAACTATCGATCCCAATCCCGTAGCCATAGTTATTCTTATAAGGCGTTAGCATTTTTTGTGTAGTTGACGCAGAAAGTACCCGGTTGTTATGCAGAGCTTTTGTCCATTGGTATAAATCTTCAACAGTTGATACCATAGCACCGGCACTGTAAGGGGCTTCCATTGAAATATACATGGCCTGCTGCCAAACACCCTGCCTGTTTTTATCATAGCCTCTTGCACGTAAGGCCAGCACAGAATCAAGGCGATCCATGCTTGTATTTTTTAAACCCACTTTTTTAATGATATTCTCTGTTAAGTAATCAGTGAATTTTTTACCAGATACTTTTTCAACGATCACACCTAATAAAAAGAAACCGGAGTTGCTGTAGTTCCAGTTGGTGCCCGGTGAAAAATCAAGCGGTTTGTTTTTAAACAGCACAATCATAGAGTCTGTTGAAAGAGGCAGTACTGCTTTGGGCCAGAACTCCGGAAGACTTGTGTAGTTTTTGATACCTGAAGTATGATTCAGCAGCATATGAATGGTAATGCTGTCGCCTTTGGGATAGTCTGAAATATATTTACTCAGTTGATCATCCACACTTAATTTTCCCTGTTCGGCCAATAATAAAATACAGGCAGCGGCAAATTGTTTGGTAACAGAACCAATGCGGAATTTTGTTTCTGCTGTATTGGGTATGTTCCATTCACGATCGGCCATGCCAAATGATTTTTTGTAGATGGCTTTTCCTTTCTGCATCACCAGCAAGGTGCCGTTAAATTCTTTTACTGTAAACTCCGCCTGTGCATACTCTTCGAGCAGGGCAGGATAGTTTTTTTGTGCAAACACTGCCAGCGGAAAGCAGAGCAGTACAATTAATTTTTTCATGATATTTTTTTTTGATGATAATAATTGGTTGATGTGATGTCTATTGTTTTTCTCCGGGAGAATTTTCCTGTAATGGCAGTTCCTCTTCCATGCAGATGAAATTGATTTTGAGCGGGAGAGATTAAATGGGGGAATTGCAAGGAATAGATCAGATTACCTAAGATAAAGGGTTTTACTAAACTTTAGGGTAGTTTCTAACAGTGGTCGGTGAGGACACCGACCACGGCGGGCCGCCGCCGTTGGTGTCCTCACCAACGGCTTGCATGGAGAATCAAAATTCTATTTTTAGACAGCTTCTAAGATAAACAGGTTTTAGTAAAGTACACTTCTGTTTTTGTTATCATAAAACAAGAAAAATAAAATCATTAATCAACCACTTCATAGATCATCACAGGAATTGCTTTATTTTTTAATACCACCGCATCTACTTTTCTGCAGTTAAACGATTCCTTTACCTGCTCATATGCTTTTTCGCTGATCATGATCTGGCCGGGACCTGCAACAGATTGCAAACGTTGTGCTGTGTTTACCGTATCGCCAATAACGGTATAATCTAACCGCCTGAGACTGACCGAACCGATATTGCCCGAAATCATTTCGCCTGTATTGATGCCAATGGAAATCTGTGGAATAAAGGAAACGCTTTCTGAAAAAGAAGGTAGTTGATTGATCTTTGTTCTTACCGCCAAAGCTGCATCCAGTGCCCTGTCTAAATGATATTTGCCTTTAAACACCGCCATGATCGCATCACCAATAAACTTATCAATATAACCACCCTGTTGAATGATCTCTTTTACAATTACATCAAAATAACTGTTCAGCAACATTACCACTGTATCAGGCAATTCGTTTTCGCTGATGGAAGTAAAACTGCAGATGTCGATAAACATCACCGAAGCCTCTACTGTTTCGTTGGACAATAAGGATGTTTCAAATTCACGGCCACCCATAAAGTTGAGTACGGTTTCATCTACATACATCTTAAGGATGTTATTTTCTTTGATGGCTTTAATGGTTTCTTTGATCTGCAACACATGTTTGAGTGTTTTATCCATGGTGAGCTGCAGGTCTTCAAAGTTCACCGGCTTGGTAATAAAATCAAACGCTCCACGGTTCATGGCTGTGCGGATATTTTCCATATCGCCATAGGCAGAAACAATCACCGATTTAATTAAGGGATTGGATTCGGCTAAACGGCTGAGCAGCGTTAAGCCATCCATTTCGGGCATATTGATATCACTGAGTACAATGTCAATATCGGGGTGCTGCTGAATTTTATCCAATGCATCATTTCCATTAATGGCAAACACAAATTCGTATTGCTGCTCCCTGATCTTTTGACGGAATTTTTGTTTAATGAGGACTTCTAAATCAGCCTCATCATCGGCCACTAAAATCTTTGCCATTAGTTGATGGTTTTAAGTTTTTCTTTTAAAGCAGTAAAGTCAACAGGTTTAGTTAAAAAATCATCGGCACCTAATTCTTTTGCTATATTGAAATTTTCTGCATCGCCGTATGCAGTAATCATCATCACAACAGGCGGTGGCTTGTGATATTTTTGTTTAATATGTTCAAGCAACTGGAGCCCACTCATGCCGGGCATATTAATGTCGGATAAAATTAATACCGCTTCATGTTCATGCCGGTTTAGATACACCAACGCATCTTCGCCTGAAAAGGCAAACACAAAATCAATTTCCCCGCTTTTGATTTCTTTCCGGAACCGTTGTTCAAAAAGGGTTTGAACATCTTTTTCATCGTCAACAACTAAAATTTTCATTGCTTGAATATAAGTTTTATACAGGTAATATAATAATGAATTCTGCACCTTCTCCTTCATTCGTCTCTACCTTCAACTCTCCACCATGTGCTTTTACAATATCGTAACTTAAACTCAAACCCAATCCTGATCCCTGGCCCGTTGGCTTGGTGGTAAAGAATGGTTGAAAAATTTTGTCGAGTATTTTTTGAGAGATGCCGCCCCCATTATCAGATACTTTTATTTGCACACCCCGACCCCCTGAAGGGGGCTGAATGGAACTTGTTGTGATGGTAACAGTTGGTTCATATAAATCAGTTGCCGTTTTCCTTCTTTCATTAACTGCGTAAAAAGCATTCGTAATTAAATTCAATATCACTCTTCCTATATCCTGGGGAATGACATTTATTTTTTCAATGCTTTCATCAAATTCTGTTTTCATTGTTGCATTGAAAGATTTACCCTTTGCTCTCAAACCATGATAAGCCAATCGCAAATATTCATCTGCCAATGCATTAATATTGGTGGGTTCTTTTTTACCGCTGCTGCTTTGGCTGTGCTGCAGCATGCCTTTTACAATGGCATCGGCTCTTTTGCCGTGGTGTAGAATTTTCTGTTGGTTCTCTATTGCATCATCTGCAATTGCTTTAGCATCGTCAATATTTCCCTTATCCAACTCATCTTTCATTTCAGAAAGTAACTCTTCATTGACTTCCGAAAAATTATTTACAAAGTTTAACGGGTTTTGTATTTCATGTGCAATGCCTGCGGTGAGTTCACCGAGTGAAGCCATTTTTTCGGATTGGATGAGTTGGCTTTGGGTGGATTTTAAATTGCTGAGTGTTGATTCCAAAACTGCATTTGCTTTTTGTTTTTGACGGTTATTGCGATAAAGGAGAAAACCAATGATAGATAGAATAGTAAGCCCTGCAAGCATTCCGTAGGTTCTTATCCTGGATTGTGTTTGTATCTTTTCTTTTTCTAAATTCTCCAAACGTAATACTTCTCCCAACGAGAGCTTTTGAAAATCTGCAAGATTTTTTATTCGTACTTGATGCAAACTGTCTTTGGTAACCAACGCAAGGCCTTGGTATTTGTAAGCACTATCATACGCTTTGTTAAGTTGATAGGCCAGGCCTAGGTCTTCATATCCAACTCCCATATCAATTTCTCTATAACCCACCCCTATAACAGATTTAATAGTATACTTGTTTTTTATCGCATAAGAAAGTACAGAGTCTTTGTTTCTCTCTATGAGATAAATGCGAAACAGTTTATGATTCAGGTTTGCAACATCGGCCTGATTGTTTTGCCTGTTCGCAGATTCTAAGCCTTCATAGTAGTTTTTTTTTGCTGTTGCAATATCTCCCTTGGCCAAAAAAATATCACCAATAGTTAATAAATTGTTGCCTATGTATCCCTGTGCTAATGGGTTTTTTGAAAATGCCTGTGCCTTTTTTGCATAATATAATGCTGAATCCAGTTGGCCCATTTTTAGATAAGCACTTCCAAGGTTCATATTTCCTGTCATTTGCCGATCAGGGTGATTAATTTGAAAAGCAATTTGTACAGCCTGTTTCAATTGTATTATTTCCTGTTCGTAATTAGCCGCATTACGCATCACTCCGCCTAACACATGATGTATGGTGGCTAATACAATTTGTTTGTTTACACCAGGCATTGGATACTGGGTTACTTTCCATCCTTCCACTTCAACTGTTTTTGAGTCTTCTGCAATTCTAAGTGCTTCTGTCAGATTTTGGAATGCTTCAGAATATTTACCAATAGCATTATACTGATATGCTTTGCTGATTAGGGCAGCTGCTTCCGCTAACGCTATTTTGTTTTTTCTTGCAAAGGATAAACGATTTTCGGCATACAAAAACGCAGAATCCCTGTTTGCTTCGAGAAAGAAAAAATACAGGTTAACTGAGGCGTTGTACCGTGCCAAGTCAGTCGTTGCATTCTGTAAAATCAAACGCAGGCTGTCAGGCTTACTTAGCTGTGCTTTTACAAAGAAAGGAAGCAACAGAAGGAGAGATATTTTTAGTATGGGTTTCATTTTATTCATTTTCTTCTGATTTTTTTTGTAATGACAGTTCAGCGAGTGAGCGTTCACGTTCCAGCTCAGCTTTCAGTTCAGCTTCAGATGGCAAATGCAACAAGTACTTTGATGCAAACAACTGCTGGCTTTCACTCAATACTGAATATTTTACAACAGCTTCGGTTTTTTCTGAACATAAGATGATACCTATCGTTGGGTTATCGCCTTCTGTTTTATAAAGGTCTTCATACATTCTTACATACATATCCATTTGGCCAATATCCTGGTGAGCAAGTTTGCCAATTTTAAGGTCAATGAGTACAAAACATTTGAGTATATAATTGTAGAAAACTAAATCTATAAAAAAGTCTTCCTCACCTGCACGTATATATTTTTGGCGGGCAACAAATGAAAACCCATTGCCGAGTTCTAACAAAAATGTTTGCAGATTATTGATGAGCAATTGTTCTAATTCGATTTCATAAAGTTCATGGCCAGCTTTTACATTTAAGAACTCCAGCACATAAGGGTTTTTAATAAAGTCTAATTTGCTATTGCCAAGGGCGGATACATTTTCGATGGCTTCATTTTCTATAGCCGCTTTATTTTGGCTGGCCAGTAACCTGTCAAAATAAAAAGCATTGATTTGTCTTTCTAATGCCCGGGTGTTCCAGCCGCCTTTGATAGCTTCCTGTTCATAAAATGTTCTTGCTTGTGGGTTTTGCACACGCATTAATAATTTGTAATGCGTCCATGTCAATTCTCTCCGCACTGCGGAGAGAATTGGGAATTCAGTATAGAACTGCCGGTAATTCCAAAGACTTGGCTTGGAAAAACCGGTGCCATATTCCTGTTGCAAGCGTTTCGCCAATTCTGCAATGATGTATTTACCATAATCTGCCCGGGATTTACCATGCTGTTCTTCTAAAACAATGAGTTGGCCAAGTTCCCAATAAGTTTGCAGCATGCTGCTGTTTACTGCACGGTAAGCTGTTTGCCTGCCCTCATCTATGATTTGCCTTGCGGCAAAATGAAGAGCTTCTATACTTTTTTCAGATTCCATGTAATGCTCAGTTTTATTTTCTTTAAGCAGTTGGTAGTGATACAATAAATGTTGAACCTTCTCCTTCCTTAGTCTCCACCTTCAACTCACCGCCATGTGCTTTTACAATATCATAACTCAAACTCAAACCCAAACCTGTTCCCTGGCCTGTGGGTTTGGTGGTGAAGAAGGGTTGAAAGATTTTATCCAATATCTTTTTAGGAATGCCGGGGCCATTATCACGAACCGAGATCAATATTTTATTCCCTTCTTTTTTTGTACTCACCCAAACTGTAGGGTTGTTATTTTTAGCAGGGTCTGAAATCCCCCCCTGGGGGGTGGGGGGGCTGGCTGCATAAAAAGCATTGGTAATTAAATTTAAAATCACCCTTCCAATATCCTGCGGAATGACGTTGATGTTGCCGATGCTTTCATCAAAATCTGTTATCATAGTAGCGTTGAAGGATTTGTCTTTTGCTCTTAATCCATGATAAGCCAGGCGCAGGTATTCATCAGCCAATGCATTTATATCAGTTGGTTCTTTTACTCCACTGCTGCTGCGGCTGTGCTGCAGCATCCCTTTTACAATGGCATCGGCTCTTTTACCGTGATGGTTTATTTTTTCTTCATTTGCTATAATATCATCTGCAAGCGTTTTTACT
Source organism: Chitinophagaceae bacterium (assembly GCA_043754995.1). Taxonomy (GTDB): domain Bacteria; phylum Bacteroidota; class Bacteroidia; order Chitinophagales; family Chitinophagaceae; genus Lacibacter. Next base: position 1,053 of record JAYUTS010000286.1, on the reverse strand, counting down.
TCTCCGGTATTCCCTTTATCAATTTCATCTTTCATTTCTGCCAGTAATTCTTTGTTTACTTCAGAAAAATTATTAACGAAGTTTAACGGGTTTTGAATTTCATGTGCAATACCTGCGGTTAACTCACCAAGCGAGGCCATTTTTTCTGATTGCACCAGTTGTTCCTGTGTTAATTTAAGTTCGTTCAAAGCATGCTGTAGTGATTCGTATGACTGCGCATTGTATAATGCTGCGGATGTATAAGAGGCAAGTGTTTTCAGGATATCCAAGTGGTGCTGGGCATATGCATTTTTTTCATACGACTGAACGGAGATAAGACCTATAATTTTATCCTTGACCTGAAGAGGAAGATAAATAAGTGAATTGGGATTTTGTGGTGTGCTGCCATCCTCAAGAATGACTGAAGCCGGAACAGTACGATCTATATCTTTCAGATACTTTGAAAAATCTATTTGAATATCATTAATAAAAACCTCTTTGTTATTTTCAATACACCAAACTGCTAACTGGCTCTTGTCACTCATTTTCCGCTGATAAGGCTGGAAACGTTTCCCCTGTTCGATTGCTAAGCGGTATTCAATTGATTCTTCTTCCGGGTTATAAATTCCAATTCCAAAAACAGTCGCATCCATTAGTTCATTTACATTTTCATAAACTGTATTCAGAATTGTATCGAGATCAAGAGTTGAAGTAATATCCCGGCCAATCTTACTTAAAACTGATACACTGTTATAAGATTGTTCCAGCTCTTCAGTTTTCTTTTCAAGTTCTTCATTCTTTTCCTTCATTACTACATTTGTAAGGCGATTTATTTCTGTTTCCCGTTGCAATTTCTCCATTTCATTTTGAATGTTCAGGTACTTCTGTTTATTTTCCTGCTCCTCTTTAAAAACTTCTGACTTATATTTATGAAAGAGCTTATAGTGTTTTACAAAAGACCGGGTGTCATTGTTTTTTTCATATAATTCAGCAAGTGCTTCATGCGTTTTGTAAAGAATTGCTTTTGCTTTAATGTCCTCAGCAACTTTAAGCGATTCAAGCATATATTCTTTT
>JAYUTS010000285.1:0-2482 GCA_043754995.1 Chitinophagaceae bacterium | reverse complement strand
CTTTTGCCACCTGTTCTTTGGTACGACGGAGAATAAAAGGAAATAACAATTTACGCAAATGTTCTTTCTGTTCTTTTTCTCCAAACTTATCAATAGGTGTTGCAAAATCGTTTCTGAAATGTTCTACACTCCCCAGCATTCCGGGATTGAGAAAATTCATTTGTGCAAAAATATCAAAGGTGTTATTCTGCAAAGGGGTACCGCTCATGCAAAGCCTGTTCTTACTCTTAAGCAAACAGGCAGCCTTAGCTACTTTACTGTTGGGATTTTTGATGGCCTGGCTTTCATCTAATATCACAGAATCAAAACCTTGCTCGCTTAATAATTTTATATCGCTGCGAAGTGTACCATAAGTTGTAATGATGATATTGAATTGATCAAAGAACAGCTTGTCCCTGGTGCGTTGTGCACCATGGTGAATATGATAAGTGAGTGAGGGTGAAAATTTTTTGATTTCATTTTCCCAGTTATACATCAATGTAGTGGGACAGGCAACCAATGCTTTCAACGTTCCGTTCTTTTCACGAAGGTGATGTAAGAAAGCAAGCGCCTGGATAGTTTTCCCCAAACCCATATCATCTGCAAGGATACCGCCCCATCCAACATCGCTTAAAAAATTCAGCCAATGAAACCCGCTTTCCTGGTAAGGCCGGAGGATAGACAGCAAATGTTTGGGAGGATCAACTTTTTTTATGTGTTTAAATTCACGCAGGCGTTCATATTTTTCTTCCAGTTCAATCATGAGCTCCGTTTCATCCCTGTTCTCATACAACTCATCAATAACACTGATATGATATTTTGATAAGCGAAGCTTGTCTTGTTTATTTTCTCCAACACGGAACAACATGGAGTAGCGCTTGATCCATTCTTCAGGTAACACACCCAACGAACCATCCTGTAAATGCACCAGTGTTTGTTTGTTGGCCAGCGCTTTTTTTACTTCGGCTATACTTACCTGCTGATCGCCGAACACGACGTTTATTTTTGCATCAAACCAATCAACACCATTGCTGATATAGATCTGTGTTTTTGGTTTAGACGTATTGAAACGGAAATTTTTCAACACATCCCAACCTTCAACAGGCACTTTCATTTCCTTCATGGCATCAACAAACAAAAAGAACCAGTTATTCTTCAACACTTCTGCACCCTTTAATGCCAGTTGTGTGCCGCCATCGGGTTTAATAAATTGCGAATGCAGTTTTTCAACCTTGCCTATGAAGTCGTTTTCTTTTTCACGGTTGCGTTTAACAATCACCAAACCGTCTTCATCTAAAAGAATAATTTCTTCTTTATCTGTTGGCCTTACTTTGTAACCTTTATAACTGAAAGTGGGGATCATTACAAGATATTCTCCACGCTCCTGTAATTGCAGTGTAACTTCCGGTTCGCCCGACTTTACCTCTTTGATCAACGCTTCATCAAACTCTACATGATATTCTCTTGCTATTTTCAACGCTTCTTTGTCGAGAAAAGAAGCAAGCTCTGTATTACTGATTAACCGGTTGTTGTTTGTTGCAAAATCAATTGCATGTTGAGCATCATCTTGCTTGTCCCATGTTCTTGCTTCTCCATTCATTAAAAAAATGATGGGGCTGTTCCAGTCGTTTTCATGAATATCTACAGCAGCACTGTTGATTTTTACCTTACAACTCCATTCCCATTTATTTTTTTGTTGTTTTAAAGCAAAGAAAGGTTTGAGGAATGTTGCGGAAGTAGAAACAGGAACAAGATTTTTTGTTTTAAATTCTTTGCCTTTAGGTAAAAGCAGAAAAGGCGAACTGGTTTCTGCAAATAATTTTTGAATACGTGGCAACAGATATTCGAGCATCAATGTTTTTGTATCGCCCGGTAAATCATCTTCTTCGTGATGAATGATATTTTCCCAGATACCGGAAAAGGGCGAATTCCTGTTAACGTATTTACTAATCTCTGCCGGTTGTAAACGACGCAGCAATTGCAGCAATTGTTTGTCGGCATCTGTTAAGTCTTCTGTTTCCAAAAACTTAGACACATCTAATTTTTCTACAACGCCAATAAATTCTGAACCATCTTCATTGGTTTCCCCCTTCACCACATCAATATTAAAATAAGGGAATTGTTTGCTGTTATTGTTGAAAACAATACCAAGCCGAACCATTTGTTTTACTTCTTCAGCTACTTCAACTTCTGTTTCAGTTACAGCAAAAGCAGTAACCGGTTCAGGTTTTTTAAGTGTTGAAGGCTCTACTCTTTTTACCCCGGGATCAAGCACACGTAAAAAAGGTTTGCCGTCTTTATAAATGAATTCAAATTTTTCCTTCCAGTTATCGGTTAAAGAATAACCATAAATAGCCAGCAGCTTTCCTTTTTCTTTATCCATGTTGCGGATGCTGTCGAAATACAAAGGGCCGTGTGAATTCAGCAGTTGAATAAACACAATGGCTTTGTGTTCACAAATGGCGTGTGCATTTTCAGCACAGGTGCAGGAGGTATCGAAATT
>JAYUTS010000284.1:0-2487 GCA_043754995.1 Chitinophagaceae bacterium | reverse complement strand
GTTTTGACGCACGACTTTGCGCCTGTTGTGGTGGTGTTTTTCTAAATACAGACTATAGCAACACTTTCCACATTGAATCATTGCCCGGAATGAGTGGTGAAGATTTTGGTAAACTAACTTTCCCTAAAAGAATAAAATATAACTGGAGCTTCGACAGAGATTGCGGCGGAACCGTTTATATCAAGATCACCTCCTATAAATTTGAGTGACCTGCTGTACGGTTTTTTACTTCATCAAACTGTTCGTCATAATCGCTCCTGATGGTTCCCAGCAAACGATCCCAGAACAGAAAATATAATCCGTAGTTTCCTTTAAAGTATTGATGGTGCTGGTTATGGTTCACCGAGGTGTTGATCCATTTACCGATCCATGTGCGATGAAAATTCTTTGGAAACAACTCCCAACCTAAATGACCATACACATTGTAAAACATTTGAAACAAAAAGAAAAAGAACAAATGTGCTTTGGTTACAGGGATGGTATAGATGAGTACAACAAGAATACCCACTTCAAGGATCGCTTCCAACGGGTGAAATGAAAATGCTGCCCACGGAGATGGATTAGTGCTCTTGTGATGAAGCAGGTGAAATACACGAAACAGTTTGGGATGATGCATCAGGCGATGAATCCAGTAGAAATAAGTATCGTGAATTAGCAACATGAACGGAAAAGCCAACCAGAAATACCATTGTCCGTATTGATAAATGTCGCTATAAAAAGTGGTGTGTTTCCTTATTTCTGCATGTCCTAAAAAGAACCAGGGTACAAATGCAAACAGGAACATTGTGCAAAGCGAAAAGAAGATTTCCCGTTGATAATCTTTGAGTGTTGGAATCCTCAACTGAATTTTCTTAAACAGGTTTCTTTTACGGAGCAATACATACCATACAAAAAAAGCAAGACCGGCAATAATAAGATATCGCATACCTATTACGAGAAAATAACTGATCCATGTACCGTCAGGATGAAGCATACTGTAAATTTAACCTTCCTTTTATGAGATTAAGAATTTGAATCCAGGTTTAACGAACAACCACAATCGGATTATTTCATTCTTTTGAGTTTATTACGGAACTTTTCATACCTCTCCCTGTTGCCGTTGATGAAGTATTGTTTACGTCTGAACATTTGAACAAAGCCTGTAGCAAGAATAAGTGGAGAAAGCAGAATAAATAAAAGGCTGTTCAGATCATTTAAAAATGAAGCCCTCCCCATAATTCCGAGCACAAGCAGAAGAGTTCCGGCGAGCCCCAGCAATAATACTCCCACCCATGAGTAATCTTTTATCCTGATCAGTTTTACATCAGTGTAGGGAATCACCATTTGTTTATAGAACAACCCTCTTTTCGCATCCCGTTTTGTGCCGGGTAATATGTACAATGAATCAGGCGTGGCATACATCAAATCACCCTCAACAAGTGTTTCATTTGTTTTGATCAATTTAATCGATGGAAAAGTATCGGTTATTGAAGTTCGTATGCCTGTTGCAACAGAGGCATTAACAGCCAATGCAATTGATGGAATGATTACTGAAAGAAGGATCAGATGCTTCATTGCCGTAATTTTCAACACTAAGCTATCTATTCTGAAAATGATTTTCCTAATGGAGATGTATTTAAATTATGCATCTGCCAGTAACACCTGCCAGGCTTCTTTTACTTTACCTGAATGAAGCAATTCTTTTGCATACCTGTGCAATTCTTTATCCATCTCATCGGGGTTGATGGAAAAATATTGAATAATGCTTTTCAATCTTTCATCATAGAACGTTGCATCCACCACTGGATAATCATGCACATTGGCCAGTTGTGCAAGATTATTCCCGGTTAAAATATTACTGCTTCGGATTGTTTCCGGCAATGCATCGATACCAATACCAATCTGTGTATTTGGTTTTTCAACATGAAACAAATTTGTTTCATCCACTTTGCAATACCAATCGCCGCCCAGCCTTGCGATATGATGCAGCTTGCGTTGATCGATCATTGTTTTTTCTTCATTCAAAATGTTCTCATCAATATGCATCAGCATCACTTCACAAATGATGAGGTTGCCTGCACCTCCTTCAGTTCCTAATGGTTTTACTTCAATCACTTTGCATTCCATCTTCACCTTACTCTCCTTTACCATTGGTGGTTGAACAACTGTTGCAGCTTCCTGTGTAAAGCCAGCTTTGATAAACTCATTCACCCCTTTTGGAAATTCACAGCTAGCCAGGCTTACCTGCTGCACCATATCATAATCAACAATGTTGATGACCACTTCGGGAACCTCTAATACATTTTGCAAAGTATGCTTAGTCGTATTATCTCTTACTCTTCGTGCAGGTGAAAACACAACAATGGGAGGATTGGAAGAAAAGAGATTAAAAAAACTGAACGGGCTTAAGTTCACATTTCCTTCTTTGTCTATTGTTGAAGCAAAACAAACCGGTCGTGGTGCAATAGCATGCTGCAACCACTGTTGTTTGTGCATGGGGGGAAGTTG
>JAYUTS010000283.1:0-2488 GCA_043754995.1 Chitinophagaceae bacterium | reverse complement strand
TTTACATTAAGGCAGGTCCGTTAAACTTGAAAATTTATTTTTATGGCCAAGTACATTTTTGTAACCGGTGGCGTTACATCATCATTGGGTAAAGGAATCATTGCAGCCTCGCTTGCAAAATTGTTACAGGCCCGTGGGTTTAAAGTAACCATTCAAAAATTCGACCCCTATATCAACGTAGATCCCGGCACCCTCAATCCCTATGAACATGGCGAATGCTTTGTTACAGAAGACGGGGCAGAAACCGATCTCGATCTTGGTCACTACGAACGTTATTTAAATATTCATACTTCGCAGGCCAATAATGTTACCACCGGCCGCATTTATCAAACAGTCATCAATAAAGAAAGAGAAGGTGCCTATCTCGGTAAAACGGTTCAGGTAGTTCCACATATTACAGATGAGATCAAACGCCGGATGCTATTGCTTGGGAAAGATTCCAAATATGATATTGTTGTTACAGAAATTGGAGGAACAGTAGGTGATATTGAATCGTTACCTTTTATTGAAGCAGTACGACAGATTCAATGGGAGTTGCCGGATGATGATTGTTTGGTGATACACTTAACCTTGATTCCTTATTTGAAAGCTGCGAAAGAATTAAAAACAAAACCAACCCAGCACAGCGTTCGTATGCTGAGCCAGGAAGGGGTACACCCTGATATTATTGTATGCAGAACGGAGAAACCGTTGAGTACAGAGATACGCCGCAAAATTGCATTGTTCTGTAATGTAAAACCTGAAGCAGTGATTGAAGCAATGGATGCTTCCACCATTTACGAAGTGCCTTTGTTTATGTTGCGGGAAAAATTAGATGTAATCTGTTTGAAAAAAATCGGTGTTAACATCTTTCCTGAACCTGATCTGGAAAACTGGAAAAAGTTTTTAGACAAATTAAAATATCCCAAGAGCCAGGTCAATATCGGGTTGATTGGAAAATATATCGAACTGCAGGATGCATACAAATCCATTCTTGAAAGTTTTATTCATGCAGGTGCCATGAATGAATGCAAGGTGAATGTGGTGAATGTGCACAGTGAATTTATTACTGAGCAGAATGTTGCTGAAAAACTTGCAGGACTCGATGGTTTGCTGGTAGCGCCGGGTTTTGGCAACCGTGGTATTGAAGGAAAAATTACTGCTATCAAATATGCAAGGGAAAACAGGTTGCCTTTCTTTGGTATTTGCCTCGGTATGCAAATGGCTTGTGTGGAATTTGCCCGGAATGTATTGGGAATGAAAGATGCTCATTCATTTGAAATGAATCCTGAAACAACGGAAGCAGTTATTGATATGATGGAAGAACAGAAGAAGATCACGACCAAAGGCGGCACCATGCGGTTGGGTTCTTATCCATGCGATATTAAGGAAGGCTCGTTGGCTGAAAAAATTTACGAACGCCTGCACATTAATGAACGTCACCGCCATCGTTACGAGTTTAATAATAAATATTTAGATGCTTTTGAACAGGGAGGTATGATCCCCAGCGGTAAGAATCCTGAAACCGGGTTGGTGGAAATCATTGAAAATGCAAAACATCCGTTCTTTATTGGTGTGCAATACCACCCCGAATTAAAAAGTACAGTTGAAAGCCCTGCACCTTTGTTTGTGCATTTTATTAAAGCAGCTAAAGAATATGCTGAGAAGCAACATTCTATTAAGAACCCGTTGTTAGAGAGTGAGATGATATAAGTTTAAATCGAAAGTTGAAACTATAAAATAAAAAGTGAAGACTGATCAGTCTTCACTTTTTTATAAAGTTGCATCTAATGCTAATGACAATCGGCTAATAACTACCGACTAATTCTCCGGTCTTCCAATCATTTGTTGTTTGATCTTTTCCCAGAAGCCCTGTACATTTTCATCATTGCGTTTCCAGTCTTTGCCAAAATGATTCAACTTGCTCTTTTGTTCATCCTTCTGCATCCGGAAAAATTCTTCCATGGTTTCTGTATCCTGTTGCATGGATAATTTGTTGTACAAACGTTTCATTTCTTTTTCATAATCCGCACTTTCTTCTGTCATGATCTTTTCAAGTGATTCCCGTTGTTTTACTTTTTCATCATATACTCCAACAGGAAGCAATGTTTTTGCAATCACAGGCATCAGTTCAATCAACATTAAAATAACAAGTATGAGATAGTAACGGAATTGCAATGCATCATTATCCTTGATTAGATTATTCATTGCTTCAATACGTGTTAAGAAACCGGTATTGAGATAAGTAAGAAAATCCGTTTCCTGTTTTTTGATGGTTGTTTCCATCTGGTTCAACTCTTCATCAATGGCTGTGATCCTTTGCTGATTTTGAGTTTGAAGTCCTTTGTATTCTTCATCCAGCTTTTGATATTCATTTCGTTTGGCGAGTGCAACATCTTTAATCCCAACCTTACCAGTACCGCCGCTGCCATCCGTTTCAGCAATAAATTTTTCACGTGCAGTTGAAACATCAGCATATTTCACTGCAAGATTATTTTGTATCGTTGCT
>JAYUTS010000282.1:0-2496 GCA_043754995.1 Chitinophagaceae bacterium | reverse complement strand
TTAATTCAATGCAGAAAAATATTTTCTGCTGACGCTTAATAAAATGATCATGGGAAAGAAAAGCAAAATGGAAAGAAAAAAGCAATTGCAGTTGACGGAGGATAGAGAAACTGTGATCCAGCAGGCTTTACTTTTTTCAAGGAAACGATTTAAAAAATTTGATGAGGTCATTCTTCAATTGTATCAAAATGAGGACCTGAGTTTCTCTTTTTCAGACAGGAGGATATGGAAGATCAATGAGTGCTTTGACACATTTTCTTCAAAGGCAAAGGAAACAGAAAGAATAAAATTGAAAGATGTGTTCCTCTATCTCAATGATAAAACCGAACTGCTGAGAAATGAAGAGCATATCCAGGCAGTGTACAACATGGTATTGTTCAGGGCTTATTGGAAACACGATTTTTTTAACTGGCAACCATCTTCAAAACAGGCAAACATGCAGATGATGGAATTGGCTGCTTACCTGTTTTGTAAATACAAAGTACCAGCGTTTTTGTACCAGTGCTTTTATGAAAAAAAAGATAAGCAGTTTATTTATTGGCTGATACATATTGGCATGGGCGGAAAAGTGAAGGAGATGGGAAAGATACCGATACCCTTTACAAACAAGATGGGGCATTATTTTTTACAGGCACCTGCTAAACTAACTATTGCAGAAGCGCTAAGATGGGCACAGGCAAAGGGTTTGGGAGGCGATAATAATCTTGCCGAAAGAATTGCTTACTCATGGTTAGGCACAAAACCTTATGGCCATGAAGATTTTTGGGAAGCATTTATTCAACTGCTGGCGAATGGGGGAATGTTTAATATGAATAAAATAACGGAGCTGATTGATTATGTACGGGAAGCAAAAAGGGAAAATGAAAATTACAGTTTAAAGGGCAGGACATTGCAGTCATTGCTTCGCCAAAGTGATGCATGGCACCATCGTTTTTCTAACTGTAAAAATAACGTGGTGTGGAGGCCATGCGGAATTACAGGGTATAGAGTGGAAAAGAAATTGGAAGTGCTGGTGCTGGAAGAACTAAATGAATCAAGGTTACTGAGAGCAGAAGGAAAAGCAATGAAACATTGTGTGAGCTCTTATGCTTTCTATTGTGAAAAAGGGAAGTCGGCTATTTTTTCGCTGCGTAAATATTCAGACGCTGGGTTGATGGATATTATGGCAACCATTGAAGTAAACATTGCAACACAAAGAGTGGTGCAGGCAAAGGCAAAGATGAATAGACCAATTTCAGAGGAAGCAAGAAAATGTATGGAAGCCTGGGCAATGAAGGAAGGGTTGGTGATAAATCCGTATGTGTAAACAGGATATTATTTGAATAAATAAAAACAAACAACAATGAGACAATTAGCCTCCATACAAAAAATAATAAAACTGGAACCGATACCCGGTGCAGACACTATTGTAAGGGCCACCGTATTGGGCTGGCAACTGGTAGTAAAGAAAGATGAATTTAACGAAGGTGATTTGTGTGTGTACGTGGAGATTGATTCCCTGCTGCCGGATAAACCAGCATTTGAATTTATGAAACCACGGGGCATGAGGATAAGGACCATAAGGCTGAGGGGACAAATATCACAGGGTATCTGCTTTCCACTTTCAATGCTGCCTCCTGATGTGCTGATGGAAGAAGGAGCAGATGTAACCGAAGTGTTGGAAATAGAAAAATATGAACCTCCGGTGCCTGCAAATTTAGCTGGTATAATGAGGGGAAATTTTCCATCCTTTATTCCCAGGACGGATGAAACAAGGGTACAGGTATTACAGCTGTTGCTGGATAAGTTTATTGATGAACCCTGCTTTGTTACTGAAAAATTGGATGGCAGTTCTGTTAACGGCCTTATCACAATACCTTCCCTGTGCACATTGTACAAAACAGATTTACCAACAGATTTATTTACCAATGCTTCAATTGAATTGCTCAACACATAATTGCTTTCCAATATTGGAACAGTAACCAGGTTCAACTCACTTATCAATCTTACAAAATCATTAAACCCCAAATACTGGTAAGCATCAATATTAAACACCGAAAAGAAAAATACCTGCTGGCCTTTCAGTTTGTATTTGTTGTGCTGCACACTTTCACCAACTACTTCACCCTGCAAAGCATAGTTGCCATTCAAGGCTTTCAACTTTTCTTCTATATACAGTTCCCTTGCTAATTTCCACAAAGTGTTATCATCAGATTCTATCAATTCAAGGTTCCTGCTGCATACACCAAACACGCCGTCTTTAATAAAATAAGTAACAGAAGATCCATCCAGTTTTTCAGTAACAAAGCAAGGCTCATCTTTAAATTTATCCAGCAACCGCTGCAATACCTGCACCCTTGTTTCATCTGTCTTGGGAATAAAGGAAGGAAAGTTGCCCTTCATGATACCAGCTAAATTTGCCGGCACAGGAGGTTCATATTTTTCTATTTCTAACACTTCGGTTACATCTGAACCTTCTTCCAATACCACATCAGCAGGCAACATCGAAAGTGGAAA
>JAYUTS010000281.1:0-5514 GCA_043754995.1 Chitinophagaceae bacterium | reverse complement strand
ACAGCAAACGTATCCTTGGCAATCCTGAAGTACTTGGCACGGACTCTGCAAGTATTTACGGAGTAAAAGAATACCTCGGGGCGAAAGCAAAATTCGATATCAATTTTGTTAATAATGAAATTTTTCCTACCCGTGGTATTACGTGGTTTACTGAATTTACTTCTATGTATGGGTTTAAAAAAGGTACACATAACCTGAGCAAGTTAACATCTGATGTTACGATCTATGCCAGTTTAAGAGATCCGGGTAGAGTGGGTGCAATCTTTCGGTTGGGGGGTGGCCATATTTTCAGTAAGGAATATGAATATTTCCAGGCACTGAATATTGGCGCTCATAATTTCCTGAGAGGATACAGGAAAAACAGGTTTTCAGGTTCGTCACTTGCTTATGCAAGTACAGAGTTGAGAGCAAAATTATTTAAATCGAAATCGTATGTACTTCCCGGTGACGTTGGTATAATGGGATTTTATGATGTAGGAAGAGTATGGCAAAAAGGCGAGATTTCCAAAAAATGGCATCCTGCTTATGGAGGCGGGTTTTATTTTATTCCATACGGTGTGGCAATGATGTCTTTCACTGTTGGTTTTTCGCCTGAAGAAAGGCTGTTTAATTTTTCTCTTGGCTCAAAACTAAAATTGATTTTTTAATAATATGAAAACAGATATAAACAGTAAACAAAAAAGCATGAACAGAATGGCTGTATCTTTCTGCATTCTTTTTTTATTACATACAGTTGTTCATGCACAAGACACTTTGCAGGCGAGGATTATTTTAATAGGAGATGCCGGACAATTGACCAATGGAAAACATCCTGTAGTAAATTCAGTTAAAAAAAATATACCTCTTACTGAAAAAACAACCATCATTTATCTGGGCGATAATCTTTACAGAACAGGATTACCCGATAATTCATTGCCAACTTATGCAATGGCAAAAGCACCACTCGATACACAAATACATATAGCAGATAACAGCAAGGCAAAAGTATATTTTGTTCCCGGCAATCATGATTGGGCCGTAGGCAGTTCAAATGGTTATGAATCTATTTTAAGAGAGCAGTCCTATATTGATTATTTAGGAAATGAAAACGTAAAAATGTTTCCACGGGATGGATGCCCCGGCCCTGTTGAAGTAAAAATAACAGATGATGTTTTACTGGTGATGATGGATAGTCAGTGGTGGTTACATGCAGGTGATAAGCCAGGCATTGAATCGGATTGCCCGTATAAAACAAAAGAAGAAGTATTGTTGCAGTTAGATGATATACTTTCAAAGAACTCAGGCAAACTGGTTTTAATTGCATTTCATCACACCTTGAGAACCTATAGTCCTCATGGTGGATATTTTACATTAAAGCAACATCTTTTTCCTTTTACCGATATGCGGAGCTACCTGTATATCCCTTTACCTGTAATAGGTTCTATTTATCCTTTAACAAGAGCCGTATTTGGTGTTGAGCAAGATTTAAAAAGCCCTCCCTACCAGGCCATGATGTTTGCAATTGAAAATGTAGTAAAAGGACATGATAATGTAATTTATGTTGCCGGTCATGACCATTCCATACAAATCATTCAGGACAGCGGATATAATTATATAACAAGTGGAAGCGGCAGTAAGAATTCAAGAGTATCAAAAGGAAAAAAAAGTCTGTATGCCTCACCCAAGGCAGGGTTTGTAACATTAGATATTTCAAAAAGTAAAAAAGTTCAGGCCAACGTTTACATTGTAGAAGGTGATTCTACAAAAATGGATTATACAAATCATATTCTTGATTTTTCAAAACTGCCACCGGTGGCTGCTGAAATTACAAGGGAGATTGAATATAAATTCAAGGATAGCGTAGTTGTTTCTGCCAGTGAAAGATATAAGCCCAAATCCGGGTTTCAGAAATTTTTTCTGGGCGAAAATTATCGCAAGGAATGGAATACGCCTATTTCAATGAGAGAGTTTAATATCCGCAAAGAAAAAGGCGGGTTTACAATTAAAGGTTTAGGAGGGGGCAAACAATCTAAATCATTACAACTCTCAGATAAAAACGGTAAAGAATGGGTCATCAGGTCGGTTGAAAAAGATATTGAGAAAATAGTACCCTTTCATTTAAGAAACTCTTTAGCACAAGGGATGGTGCAGGATATGGTTTCAGGAAGTCATCCACATGCACCCTTAGTAATACCGGGTCTTGCAAAAGCAGTGGGAGTTCCCGTTGCCGTACCTGAATTTTTTTATGTGCCCGATGATCCTGCATTTGGATTGTACAGGAAAATGTTTGCCAATACAGTTGTAATGCTTGAAATGCGTGACCCGGGGGCTGGTGTGGTAGATGCCAAAAGCACAAGTAAGATCATCAATAAAATGCTGGAAGATAATGATCACCATGTTGATCAGGAAAAAGTGCTCACAGCAAGATTACTGGATATACTCATCGGTGATTGGGACAGGCATGCCGACCAATGGAAATGGGGCACCACAGATACAGGAGTGGGCAAGTTATATTTTCCTATCCCAAGGGATCGGGACCAGGCATTTTCTAACTCGGATGGTTTTTTAGTCAAAAAAGTATCTAAACGATTGATTCCTTTTTTGCAGGGATTTAAATCTAAAGTAAAAGATATTAACGGGTTCAATTTTCAAACAAGGGATTTCGACCGATTTTTTATGAATAATCTTGATGAAAAAGCCTGGGTTAACATTACCAAAGAGTTTCAAGGTAAAATGACGGATTCAGTCATTGAAAATGCGGTTAAAAAATTTCCTGAACCTATTTATGCAATTGATGGAAAAATTATTGGCGATAAGCTAAAGAGCCGCAGAGATCAGTTGCTCAAAGATGCCATTACCTATTACAGATTTATTTCGAAAGTTGTTACTGTAGCAGGCAGTAATAAATCAGAGTATTTCCATGTCAAGAATCATCCCGATGGGTTACAGATAACGGCGTATAAAAAGGTGAATGCGACAGATTCGGCTTCTGTGATGTTTACAAGAATCTTTAACCAGGACATTACAAAGGAAATACGGTTATATGGGTTGAATGGAGATGATAAGTTTGAAATTGATGCTGATGTTTCCTCGAAAATAAAACTGCGTATCATTGGTGGTAAAGGCAATGATACATTTAACCTGAAAGGAAATATCCGAAACAGAGTATATGATCTGTCAACTGAAAAAAATGCAAGCATCAATCTTGTAAAAAGCAAAACAGACTTTTCACCTCATCCCTCTATCAATGATTACAGGATTAATAATTTCAGATATACAAGAGTAAGATTTCCTCAACTTGATTTAGGTTTTAATGCGGAAGATGGGCTTTTGGTTGGAGCAGGGTTTGCATTAAGAACCTTTGGTTTCAGGAAAGAACCTTATTCAACCGATCAGCGGCTGGTAACGCTTTTTGCACCCTCTAAAGATGCTTACCGTATAAGATATAACGGCACCTTTAATAAAGTGTTCTTTAAAAATGATATAGTGATACGATCAGAATTGATCAATCCAACACTTAATAATTTTTTCGGTTTTGGTAACGAATCAGTATATGATAAAACTAAATCATTGGAGTTTTACAGGGTACGCTATAAGTTTTTTGAAACGGATGTGCTGATAAGGAAAAGGTTAAATGATATGATACAAGTGTCCGTTGGCCCAAGTTATTATCAATACTGGAGCCGGTATAAAGACAACAGCAAACGTATATTGGGTAACCCTGCGGTGATTGGTTTTGACTCTGCAGATATATACGGAGCAAAACAATATCTCGGCGCCAAAGCAAGGTTTGATATCACTTATATCAACAATGAAATTTTTCCAACCCGTGGTATGACATGGTACACCGAATTCACCTCCTTGTATGGGTTATCAAAAAATGCAAATAATCTTACCAGGTTAACATCTGATATAAGCATTTATGCCAGTTTACAGGATGCAGCAAGAGTAAGTGCAATCTTTCGGTTGGGTGGCGGTCGTATTTTCAGTAAAGACTACGAGTATTTTCAGGCCCTGAGTATTGGTGCCCACAATTTTCTGAGAGGTTACAGAAAAAACAGGTTCGCAGGTTCATCGGTTGGTTATGCAAGTACAGAGTTGAGGGTAAAGCTATTTAAGTCGCAATCTTATTTGCTTCCCGGCGATGTTGGAGTCATGGGGTTTTATGATATTGGAAGAGTATGGCAAAAGGGTGAAGATTCCAAAAAATGGCATCCATCATATGGAGGAGGATTTTATTTTATTCCTTATGGAGTTGTGATGATGTCTTTAACAGTTGGCTTTTCGCCAGAAGATAAACTGTATAATTTTTCTCTTGGTACAAAATTTAAACTTGTTTTTTAATACTATGGATACTGATAATTTATACAAAAGGACAGATTACTATGTTACTGATTTATTTACTAAAAATGTAAATCACGTATTGGCATTCCATAATCTTGAACATACCAAAAATGTGGTTGCCCGAACAAAAGAAATTGCCGGTCATTATTATCTCAGCGAGAAGGATATGCTGGCTGTTTATATAGCTGCGTGGTTTCATGATACAGGATACCTCATTACTGATCCTCAACACCACGAAGAAAAAAGCGTAGAATTGATGCAGGCGTTTATGAAAGAACAGGCTCCGGATGAAGAATTAACGGAAAAGATACAGGAATGCATCCTTGCTACCCGCCAACCCCGGCGGCACGATAATTTACTGATGGAAATTATTTGTGATGCAGATACCTATCACCTGGGTACAAAGGATTTTAATAAAACGAATCAAAAAGTAAGGGAAGAATTCAAACTCACAGATGCAGGTATCTCTGAAAAGGAATGGGCTCTAAAAACATTGGAAGTATTTAAGACTCACCGGTTTTATACCAAATATTGCATTGACCTGCTCGATGAAAGAAAACAAAAAAACATGAAAAAAACAAAGAAAAAAGCAGAAGAAAATGACCATGAAGACGAAGATCACAGTCTTTCTGATTTGGAAAAAGATAAAACCGGTTTAATGACCAAGGGTATTCAAACCATGCTTCGCCTTACATCTGAGAATCATTTCAGGCTTAGTGATATGGCAGACAGTAAGGCCAATATTCTTATTTCAGTAAATGCCATTATTATTTCCGTTATTTTAAGTGTCTTGTTACGAAGATTGGAACAGGTGCCTTTTTTAACCATACCCACTGTTATATTTTTACTGGTGGCTGTTACCACTATTGTTATTTCAATTATTGCAACCCGCCCAAAAATAAACAGCGGAAAATTTACGGATCAGGAAGTACTGGATAAAAAAACGAATCTCCTGTTCTTTGGTAATTTTTACAAGTCTTCTTTTGAAGAATACAATATTGCCATGCGAAAAATGATGAGGGATACTGATTACCTGTATGGTTCACTCATCAAGGATATTCATACATTAGGAACCGTATTGGGCAGAAAATATAAATTGGTACGGCTTGCTTATAACATTTTTATGATCGGGATCGTGGTATCGGTATTAGCTTTTGGTATAGCCTATTATCTCAATGGTTCAATATCAGG
>JAYUTS010000280.1:0-5535 GCA_043754995.1 Chitinophagaceae bacterium | reverse complement strand
TATGTTGAAACAGGGATGAAAACCGGCAATGTGGTGATCACAATATAACCATCATGACAATTATATGAAAGCTATTCAACACGCCAATGTGGATGCATATATTGCTTCTTTTCCGGATAGCACGCAAAAGCGTTTACAACAAATACGCATCCTCATAAAAAAAGCTGCGCCCAACGCTGATGAACTGATCAGTTACCAGATGCCTGCTTACAAGTATCATGGTATGTTGGTTTATTTTGCAGGATATAAAAATCATGTGGGGTTTTATGCTGCACCCACAGGACATGAAACATTTAAAAAAGAATTGTCGGTTTACAAAACAGGAAAAGGGTCGGTACAGTTTCCGCACGACCAACCTTTGCCAACAACACTGATCACTAAAATTGTAAAGTTTCGTGTAAAAGAAAATGCAGAAAAAGCAAAATTGAAAAAATAATTAAACATGGTTAATCTCCATTTTGAATCTTTCCCTCAACTGGTTACTGAACGATTGGTATTAAGACAACTACAGTTAACAGATGCACCAGCTATCCAGCAACTGCGTTCAGATGAACAAGTGAATACATATCTCGGCAGGAAGGGCACCATCAATATGGAAGAAGCAACAGCCTTCATTCATAAAATTGAAACAACCATCAACAACCATGAAGGTTTGTATTGGGCCATTACTTTAAAACATCATTCTGCGTTGATCGGCACGATCTGCTACTGGAATATTGAACAGGAAAAAGAGATGGCCGAAATTGGCTATGAATTATTCCCTGCGTTCCAGGGAAAAGGATTGATGCAGGAAGCAATTGCAAGAGTGATCAACTTTGGATTTGAACAAATGCATCTTGAAGTCATAACAGCATTGCCTGAAGCTGGTAACAGCCAATCGATCCGGGTACTGACAAAAAACAAATTTATTGCTGACGAGGAGAACCAAATTGTAAGCAAAGAAGAAGCAGATGGCTTAGCGGTTTATTATTTAATAAGGGTTCAATAACAGAGTTTATTTTTGCTCCTGAATAAATCTACTATCATAGTAAAACCATTAAAATATCTTAAATTTGAGCATGGACGCTTTAAAAATTGAAATACTGAACCCAAAGGCCTTGCAACTCATAGAAGGGATGCAGGAACTAAAGCTTATTAAAGTTAGTGCCGCTCCTGTTTCTGTGCTTACAGCATATCTTAAAAAAATGAGACGTAACGCCGCTACAGTGCCTGACCTGGATGAAATCACTAAAATTGTTGAAGAAGTAAGAGTGAAGCGTTATGTCAAAAAATAAAACGCTTAAACTGATCATTGATACCAACCTTTGGGTAAGCTTTATCATTTCGAAAAAACAAAACCTCCTTGACCCTTTATTATTTACCGGCAATGTAAGGCTCTTGTTCAGTACAGAGCTCATCACTGAAATACAACAAACAATTGCAAAACCAAAACTCAGGAAATATTTTGAGACCAATGCAATTGAAGAGATGTTTTCAGCATTTGAACCATTTATTGACTTGATAGAAGTTGCAAGTGTAATAACAGTTTGCAGAGACCCAAAAGATAATTTTCTGCTTGCGCTTGCAAAAGACGGTAAAGCTAACTATTTACTCACCGGCGACAAGGACTTACTTGAATTAAAAAAAATCGGCAAGACTAAAATTAAAACAATTACAAGCTTCTTTGAAGAAACAAAAAACGACCGCTAGGAGCGGATCAAATTGTATTTCCATCTACACCTATTAATTACACATTATGAAAGTAGCCGTGTTCAGCACAAAACCCTATGACCGTGAATATCTTGACAAGATCAACAGCAGCTATGCACATCAGCTTACTTATTTTGATGCATCCTTAAATACGCATACAACAAATTTAACAACAGGCTTTGAAGCTGTTTGTGTATTTGTAAATGACAAACTTGACAGATCAACCATTGAAAAGATAGCAGCTAACGGAATAAAAGTAATTGCCCTGCGTTGTGCAGGTTTTAATAATGTTGATCTTGCGGCAGCCGCAGAAAAAAAGATCAGGGTAGTACGTGTACCTGCTTACTCACCACAGGCGGTTGCAGAACATGCCGTGGCGCTCATTCTTACCTTAAACAGGAAAACGCATAAAGCCTATAACAGGATCAGGGAAAATAATTTTTCTTTAGAAAAACTTATGGGATTTAATCTCTATCATAAAACAGTTGGAGTGATTGGAACAGGAAAAATTGGCGCTGTTTTTTGTGAGATCATGCTGGGCTTTGGATGTACAGTCATTGCTTATGATAAAATAGAATCGGCAGAACTTAAAGAAAAAGGAGTTACTTATAAACCCATTGATGATCTTTTACAGGAGTCGGATGTGATTTCATTGCATTGCCCGCTTACACCCGAAACACATCACCTGTTTAACAGCAGTGCCTTTTCTAAAATGAAAAAAGGAGCCATGTTGATTAATACCAGCAGAGGTGCTGTCATCAATACTACCGATGCCATTGAAGCTTTGAAAAACGGAAGCTTAGGGTACCTGGGTATGGATGCGTATGAACAGGAAGAAAATTTGTTTTTTAAAGATCTGTCGGGAAGCAATATTGAAGACGAAGTCATTCTGCGTTTGATGAGTTTTCACAATGTACTCATTACCGGTCACCAGGGTTTCTTTACGGCAGAAGCCATGGAACAAATTGCAACGGTTACTTTAAAAAATTTAAGTGATGTTGAAAATGGATCAGCAACAGAGAACGAAGTAAAATTGCAGCCTTAGATAAGCATGAATTCATACAATATGAGATTCTTTCTTTTTATATTTTTTGTATTGCTTTCTTCAAATGTATTTGCCCAACAAAGCAAAATCAGCATCAGCGGAACAGTCATTGATAAAACATCCCAGCAACCCATTCAATTTGTAAGTGTAACCATCATGTATCAAAAAGACAGCTCTTCTGTTACGGGAACTGTTACTGACAAAAAAGGAAAATTTTCTATACAGGATGTTGATCCGGGAAACTATTTAATACGATACAGTTATATAGGATATGATGCGATCAATATGCAGCGGTTAACCGTGAAGGCTGATTACCCTGTTGTTAATGTAGGAACTATTATCATGAGCAACAGTTCAAAAGAACTAAATGAAGTGCTGGTTACCGGTAAAAAATCCATGCTCAAAACTTCTATTGACAGAAAAATTTATACAGTTGACCAGGATATCATGAGCAAATCGGGGGCAGCAAGTGATATTTTAAAAAATATTCCATCTGTAGAGATAGATATTGATGGCAATGTTAGTTTGCGTGGCTCGGGCGATGTAATGATATTGATTAATGGCCGGCCTTCGCCCCTGATGGGTAAAAACAGGGCCGAAGCCTTGCAACAGATACCAGCAAACTCTATTGAACGAATTGAAGTGATCACCAATCCCTCTGCAAGGTTCCGACCTGATGGCACTTCGGGTATCATCAATATTGTATTAAAGAAAAACAGTAAAGCCGGTTTTAACGGAATGGTTCTTGCAAATGCCGGAAACAGGGAACGCAGTAACGGCAGTGTGAATCTTAATTTCAAAACTGGTAAACTTAACAGCTTTCTTATTTACAGTATCCGGCAGGATGAACGTAACCGTTATAATCAACTCAACCGGACCTATTATGATTCTTCAACAGGAATAATCAGCGGGTATTATGAAGAGAAAGGCAAATTAAAAGCAAGACCCTTATCACATTTACTGAGAGCTGGTATTGATTATACATTTAATGAAAAAAACAGCATTGGACTATCGGGCAGTAATCTGTGGAGCCGCTTAACAAGAAACGACCTGGTGAACCGTTACTACAGCAACAGCAGTCATCAGTTAACCAGCCAGTTCGATCGTACACGCCATGCTCCTGCAACAGAAGATGAAAAAGATGCAACCATTTACTGGCAACACAATTTTAATAAAGACGGACATGAGTTAAGATTTGAAGCAACCGCATCATCGCAAAGTGAGGACGAAAAAAACTATTATAACAATATTTACAATTTTCCCCGCATGCGATCGATCGCTGATAATAACTGGGTGAACCAGATCGAAAAGAATGAACAGGTAACCATTGATTATGTAAAACCCATTTCCGAAAAAACAACTCTTGAACTGGGCTATGCAGGATCGTTCATTCAACAGGATATTGATTTTTATGTTGAAGATTTTGATACGCTTCAAAATAAATTTGTTCAAAATAATGTTCGCAGCAATCGTTTTTTATACAATGAAAAAGTACATGCATTGTATGGCACCTTGCAACACAGCTTTGATGCATTTAGTTTTTCAGTTGGCTTAAGAGCTGAAGCCGCCTTTACAAAAGTGAACCTGAAAACCAAAGACTCCATCATCAACAATGAATACTACAAGTTGTACCCTACCCTGCACCTGGCTTATGAATTAAAAAAAGGGGAGCTGCAGTTAAATTACAGCCGGCGGGTTAACCGCCCCGATGGTGATGACATGAATCCTTTTCCTGAATACATCGATCCGCTAAACCTAAGAGCAGGTAATCCTAAATTATTACCGGAGTTTATTCATTCAATTGAATTGGGCTATCAGCTTAAAGGAAAAACATTCAGCTTTGTGCCAAGCATCTATTACCGTTACAAATACAATGGCTTTACTACTGTAACCAAACCGCTGAACGATTCGGTGCTTCTAACTACAAGGGAAAATTTATCCAATGATCAGTCGGCCGGCGTTGAATTGATTTTTTCACTCAATCTTTCAACATTCTTTTCAGCTAATCTCAGCAGCAATATTTTTTACAATACCATTGATGCAGGCAGTGTGGGTATTGCTGTTAAAAAATCAATTGTTTCCAGCAGCACCAATTTCAATTCCACTTTTACATTTACACCTAACACCCAATTACAGTTGAGTTGTAACTATCGTTCAGCGAGGCAAACGGCACAGGGACAGTTTTACCCAACTTTTGTTTTTAATATGGGAGCAAGACAGGATCTCTTTAAAAAGAAATGGACCGTTACAGTTACCCTTTCAGATGTGTTTAAAACACTGCAGCAAAAAGTTATCATACAAACTCCTTATCTGCAGCAAACGGGCATTAACAGCAGGGATGCAAGAGTTTTTTATATTGGCTTCAGTTACAGGTTTGGCAGCAGCAATGCCAAAAAACCGGCAGCAGAAAAAATACAATATGATAATAACCTGTAACAGTTAACAAGTTTTCAATAACATTAAAGTACTGTTCGACAGCCCGGCTAAACAATTAGAATTGTTAAAAACGATTAAGTAGAAGATAAATAAATCGAAATAAAAGAACGATGCGTTCATTCAAGGCTAAAATATATATCATTGGCATCAACCCTTATGTGCTGCTTCCGCAAGCTGTATTGAAAAATATTTTCAAAGAGGCGGGTAAAGAAAAAGGAACCATCCCTGTTCGGGGCACCATTGATGGTCATGCATATATTCAAACTCTGGTGAAGTACAGCGGCAAGTGGCGGTTGTACCTGAATACGCCCATGCGTAAAGCCGCCAGGAAAGAGGTGGGTGATACCGTTACAGTTGAAATTGAA
>JAYUTS010000279.1:0-5542 GCA_043754995.1 Chitinophagaceae bacterium | reverse complement strand
TCCGATAAGACTGCTTTGGAGTTTATTGGTTATTTCTACCGCTATGGAACCCGCATTACAGGGTTGTATGAAATTCATGGCGACCTCAATACCGAAGGAAATTTAAAATGGTATATAGGGCCGGGCGTACATGTTGGTTTATACAAAAACGGAGTAACAGCCGTGGGGGTTGATGGTGTGGTTGGATTGGATTTTAAATTCAGTAATCTTCCGCTCAATCTTGCACTCGATTGGCAGCCAAGTGTTGAATTTGGAAGTGGCGACCGGAATGGCTTCCATGGAAACTGGGGTGGGCTCGCCATTCGGTTTACATTATAAGAAAACAATTTTACTTTAAAGCTGTTGTACAAAGTACAATGGCTTTTTTATTGCCATGTGTGCAGGCCAATAGGGTCTTTGTCTTCAGGAATCTATTGTACTTTTATTGTTCAGCAGCCTGTTACCGGCATCAATCTTTTAATAATTGCCATGAGTGAAATGGAACCTGAAGCCGTAGAATTTTTAAAACGAATTGTTCAAACCATTTCTATGGGTTTGCTGTTTCTCTTTCTGCATATGACGGTGGGCGTGTATTTCAACTGGGCTTTTTTTGAAGGTAGCCCAACTATTGGTAATATCATTTACTACATTGTTTTTCTTGCCTCGCTTGCAGCGCTCATTTATTTTTATTACAGGTTGTGGAAGGGGAAGATGTGAATGGAAATTTTCTAAGAGCCTTTTAAAAATAGTTTTTTAAATCACCATGCAAGCCGTTGGTGAGGACAGCAACGGCGGCGGTCCGCCGTGGTCGGTGGGGACACCGACCACTGTTATCCATATAAGAAATTAGCAGAATCATTTTTAAACTGCTTCTAAGGTATGCCATACCTGTTATCACCCTTTTCAAGAGTATAGAGTAAGAAAAGGTATGGCATACCTGTTTATATGTTTATCGAAACAGCGTATAAGTAGAACTATCAGGAAGCAATTGTAATTTTTGAGCAAAATATTTATTCAGGATGATTCTGAAGGTATTTACATTGCTCATACTGTCGTACAGTGTTTGATAATCATGATCAGAAAAGTAAAAAGCTGAATAATTCCTGAAAGCATCCAGCTTCCTCGTCGGATCAAGGTCTGCAATACCATGATCGCTTTGAATAATGATCACTTTATTCTTTGTGTTTTTTTCCTGGATTGCTGAAATGATCTTCAGCAATTGTTGATTGGAGTATTTGATGTATCCGGCAAATTTCTTTTTGTCTGTTATCATAGAATCAGTAAAGATGCTTTCGTTGAGGTAAGGCTTACCGGTGGAATCATAGAAATAAGGGTAATGTGGAAAGCTGAGATGTGCGTAAACAAATGCCGGGTTAGATCTCTTTTTAGAATCCATTTTTAATAATGAATCAACCACTTTAGCAGAATATGTTTTTAAAGGGGAATAGAGGGCCAACTGGTTTTTTTTCAAATGGTCTTTTTTATCAGTAAACCAATGATAAGAAATATCTCTGCTGAAATAAGTCCCGAATGTAAAACGAAAAATCATTTCCCAAGTGGTTACACTTAAAAACAATTCTTTTCTTAAAGCCTGTTGATGATTGATATCAAAAATGGATAAGTTGACGATATTGTAATGATGTTCTTTCAAAAAACTGAACAAACGGGCATTGTTTATTTCCTGCATCGATCTGTTAAAATCTTTGGAATTGATCGCTTGCGCATGATGTAACCAGTTGAGATAGTCCATATTAAAAGTGCCCAGCATTGAAAATATGGTGCGATTATAATTGCTTTTCGAATTTACTAATACTCTGAAACCTTTTGATTGAAGCGAATCATCAAAAGCCGTATTATCCGAATGCAGAACTTCTGATTGATAAGATGTAGATGGGTACGCATCCGGTACGATGAAATAGATGTCCGGCAGTTGTTTTTTCATACTATCATTCATAATAGAAGTTAGCATCTGAGGCTCGCCGGCACGATGAAGTTGTTTATTTTGTGCTATTATTTTTACTGCTTCCATACAACATACCAGGAGCAGGAACAAATTGAGATATTGAGTTAATCTCACAACTGTATTTCTTTTCTTTATGTGAAGCAGCAAAAGAATATATACCAGAGTCAAAAAAGGAAGCAGAAATTTGTAAGCTGATAAAAAATGAAGAAAGTTTGAATGTTGTAAACTTTCACGGAACCCGCCAAAAAAAAGAAAAACAATAGAAAGACAAGTGACAAGCGCTGCTGCTTTTTGAAAAGCATGCCAGAAAAAGTTCAAAGCAAATGATAACACAAGCAGAATAAGCGTTACGAGCAACCATGCACCTATTGTTACTTTCATATCAAGCAGCCCCGCATACTGCGTATATTTAGACGCAATAAAGAATACAGGCAACAGGAATAAATGGAAAGGGTATTTGCCTGAAACAGACCTTAAAAAATGCAGCATGTGTACAAAAGTATTGCGCATGAATTCAAATGATGAAACAGTCTTTGCTCACATGCAGCTTACTTATCTCCGGAGTTCAATATGACCGGTGTATTTCCTTTACCCATGATGATGATCTTTGCGTTAGGTGATTTGCTTAGTTCAAGATTTGCTTTAATACTTTCATATTGCAACTGCCGGTCGGTAAGGCTTTCGCTGATGATGCGCTGGTAATCGGCAATACCCTGCGCTTCTACCCGCTTGCGTTCAGCTTCCTGTTTTTCTTTCTGCAGTACAAATTGCATTTTTTGTGCATCCTGTTCAGCATTGATCTTTTGTTCAATGGTTGCTTTTACACTGGCGGGTAACGTGATGTTCCTCACCAATAAATTTTCAAGCAACAATCCTCTTTTCTTAAAATCCTCTTCAATGTTTTTGAAAATGCGTTGCTGAAATTCATCCCGCTTGCTGGAGTATAACGCAACAGCATCATAATAAACTGCATTGTCCCTGATGCGTGTACGAGTTAACGGACGAACAATTTTATCTTCAAAATCAACACCAGTTTGTGCAAGCAGTCTGGGTGCTTCACTTGGTACGATGCGGTACAAAACAGAAAGATCAATCGTTACTTCCAAACCATCAGCCGTTAATACACGGATGGCATCATCACCTGCTTTTTCTCCTTCATCATGCACACCACTCATGGTATAATTTTTTGTTTTGATATCCATCTTAATGACTTCCACCAGTGGGTTCACAAAATTTAAACCGCTTTGCAGAATTCGGCTCTGCACTTTACCAAATAGTTTTTGTACTCCTACCTGTCCTGCATCAATTTGCACAATACAGGAAGTTAACACTCCAATAAGTATTATCACAAATCCGAGTGTGCGGATGAGTTTTGAAAATTTCTGAACAGGACTATCTGCTTTTGCAACAGCAAATCCAACAGCCACTGCAATTAAACCAAGAATGATAAGGAACATAGTATTTTGTTTTAGTAGTTGATTTGTTAATCATCCCATCTAACGCCCTCGTCTGATGGGGAAAGATCATCTCAATATATTCGTCAACCGAAACTTAACTGCTGTGATCTGCCACAATCACCCATTGTCCTTTGATCTTTTTAAACAATAAAGTATAGTGTCCATCTGCATCACCAACCTTTTCCCTGGTTAAATGATATTTGCCAATTACATAATAAGCATCAGATGCCAGCTTTGTTACTTTCAAAATGGTAAACTTCAGCTCACCCATTGCATCCATATCAGGATAGTTCTTTCGATAGCTGGTCAATGTTTGCTCATAACCATAGGTAACTCCACTCTTACCAATGAACATGAGTGAGTCATTTTTCCAGTAACCGCTCATGAAGCTATTCAGATCACCACAGTTCCATGCCAGTGTTTGCTTTTCGAGAATGGCAAGAATTTGCTTTTCGTCTTTTGTTTGTGCAGTGGAGTGGTTTGCTGCAAAGAGGAGTGCAAGCAGAAATAACTTTTTCATATGTTGAAATTACAGCAAAACAAAAATATACTGGAAAAAGAAAGCGGCTCATTGAGCCGCCTGTTGTTATGTTAACTGTTACCCCAGTCTTTCTTTTTCATATATGCAATGCTTTTCTTTATGCATTCTTCTTCGGGCATTTTGTATGCTTCCTGTTCAACAAAAGCATATTGTAAACCGGCATGTTTTTTATGTTCAAAAATCCTGCTGAAGTCAATTGTACCGTCACCCACCTGCGTACTTTCCTTTTGCCCCTTGTCATTGGTGGTTAAATCTTTTACATGCCACATGGTAAAGCGACCGGGATACTTATTAAACCATGCAACAGCGTCTTCGTTCATAAAAGAAGACCAATAGATATCCAACTCAAAATCGACCATCGAAGGATCGGTACCATCCAACAATGTTTGCAGGAAGGTTTTACCATTATCCAGCTTCTTAAATTCAAAGTCATGATTATGATAAGCCAGTTTCATCCCCGCTGCTTTGGTCAACTCTGCAGCTTTATTCACCAGTTCAACTAATTTAGGAAGTTTATCGGCACCACGTTGAGTTGCATCTAACCACGGAATGGTAGCGTATTTGTTCCCCATGATATTTGCAGCTTCCAGCACCTTCTTCCAGAAATCAAGATTGCCTTCTGTCAACACCGAGCCAAAATTATAATGACCACTTGGCGATGTTAATTTCAACCCATCAAACATAGCCTTCAATTCTGCAGGTGATTTTCCAAAGAATGATTTGCCATCAAACCCATATAATTCAATTTGAGAATAGCCTGCTTTAGCAACATAATCCAACGTGCCTGCAAGATTTTTCGCTACATCATTTCGTACGGTATACAACTGGAGACCATATTTTTTCTCACCCACTGAAAGATGAGAGCCACAGGAGAGTAATGGTAATCCACCCAACGACACACCGGCAGTAATTGCTGCGGATGTTTTTAAAAAGTCTCTGCGGTTGTAAGCCATAATCGTTTAATTTTCATCCCGTCTGATGCCCTCATCTGACGGACTTGTTTGGATTAATTTTCGTGCATCAGACGAGGGCGTCGGATGCAGAGATGATGATTTAAAATTATTCAGCCCATGCTTTATCGCCCTTTGCATAAGGATAATTTCCATCGAACTTACCTGGCACAGGTACGTGACGCAGTGTTTCCGTCATACCTGTTTTAGAAGAGAAGAAGCCGAGTAATGTCAACTGCTTCATCATGATATAGTAATGACTTGGGGCTCCTTCAAACTCTTTCTGGTCTTTCCAAGCTAAAGCATCATTCTTCCCCTTATACTCTTCACGCAGAGGCTTTTCTGTTTCATCTCGTTTTGTATTAAAATCTTTTGCTTCTTTTTCAAGACTTACCAGAAACGATTTGCGTTGCGTTGCATCACATTCCATAAATGATTTATTGTGCATTTTTTCGCAGGCTGTATCCAGCTCACCAATACCACTCATGAAAACATCCTGTTGGCGTTGAGTGTAACAATCTGACACCATTACTCTCATAAACTCTCCAATCTTCGCAGCTTTTGCACCAGGGGTAGTTGTAGCGGGGATAATCGTTTCACCAATTTCATCAAGCAAAGAAATAGTTGTAGCAGTAAAACCAGCTTCTGCTTT
>JAYUTS010000278.1:0-2512 GCA_043754995.1 Chitinophagaceae bacterium | reverse complement strand
GTGATTCCATTTCGGTTTATGTAGATGGAGAAAATATTATTTCCAATGTAAGACTAACAACAACTGCAAAAAAGAAAACCATCATGGTGTCAAATGCTGCTGATATCAAATTGCTGTTGGTTGCTGAAAACTTAGGAAGCATTCCGCCAAATACAGGATTGCTAACTATAAAAGATGGTGAAAAAATTTACCAGGTGCACTTTAGTGCCGATATGCAAACTAATGCTTCGGTTTTAATTAGAAGGAAGAAAGATTAATAAAGATCTCCGAAGTTTTCAAAACCTCGGAGGTCTTTGTTGGCCTTACCTTTGATAAATGCTTTCAGAAAAAATAAAACTCACTCAATATTCAAAAGGCGGCGGATGCGGTTGCAAAATTGCTCCATCTGTTTTGCAACAAATTATTTCAACAGAAAACAAAACTGCATTCAACAATTTATTGGTTGGTAATGAAAGCAGCGATGATGCGGCGGTGTATCAAATAAATAATGAAACAGCCATCATTTCCACCACTGATTTTTTTTTACCCATTGTTGATGATGCATTTGATTTTGGAAGAATTGCTGCTGCCAATTCCATCAGCGATGTATATGCAATGGGTGGAACTCCAATGATGGCCATTGCAATTTTAGGATGGCCTGTTGAAAAACTTCCTGTTGAAGAAGCACAGCAAATTTTAGAAGGTGCAAGAGCTGTTTGCAAAGAAGCCAACATTCCTTTAGCCGGCGGACATACCATTGATTCTAACGATCCCATTTTTGGTTTGGCAGTTACCGGGCAAGCAGCCATCAAACATTTAAAGAAAAACAACACAGCTAAAAATGGCGATGTTTTATTTCTTACCAAACCAATTGGTGTTGGTGTTTTAGCCACAGCATTAAAACGAGGTTTATTACAAACAGAACATTACGATGCCCTGATAAAACAAATGACATCATTAAATAAAATTGGTGAAGCGTTAGGAAAAATTGAAGGCGTAAACGCCATGACCGATGTTACCGGTTTTGGTTTGCTGGGACATTTAATTGAAATGGCAGAAGGCAGCAATTTAAGCGCAGCATTAAATTACAACGCCATAAAAAAAATTGATGGCCTTGATGAATATTTAAAATTGAAAACCATTCCCGATGCAACTTTCCGCAACTGGAATAGCTTCAGTAAAAAAGTACAATTTGAAAAGGGTGTGAACGTAATGGAAGCATTTAATGTTTTGCCCGATCCTCAAACAAACGGTGGATTGTTGATTGCCGTTAGTGAAGATGCTGTTGAAGAAGTGAAAGAGCTGTTCAAGAAAAATGGATTTGAAAATTTTGTTGAGCCGGTTGGTAAGATGATTGAGAAAGAAGAGAAAATTGTTTTGGTGAAGAATTAAGTTTTCGCTTCCAAAAATATTTCCGCCATCATACATCTTACACTTCCGCCTTCCACTTGTTCAATAATGGAAACATCAAGTGGCAAAATGGCTCCGTATTGTTTTAGTTTTTCTAACTGATCTTCTTTTAACGAATTAAATGCCGTTTGGCTCATCACAATAAATTTTTCACCATCCTTATTTTTCAGGTGAAGCATGTTGCCGGCAAAGGCATTCACTTGTTGCTGCGTAATGTAAATATTTTCATGACCTGTTGTTTCCAATAATTGCGCAACGGCAATTCTTTCTATATCATCTTCAATTGCTTTAGGGCAAAGAACAGCAAAGCCTTCACCAATGCACATCATTACATTAGTGTGGTAAATTAGTTTTTCATTTTCATCCTTCGCCGTAAAGGTGATGGCTTTGTATTGATTGGTTGCTGCAAATTTTTCAACAACGGCCTTATGTGTTCTTGGAGAAAGGCAGGCATAAATGATTCTGCTCTCATGATCTATTACCATGCTTCCTGTTCCCTCAAGGTACATGGCTTCTGCTTCATATTCACTCCAATCAAGTACATCGTTCACAATAAATTTATTGGATAAATATTGAAGAATCTCATCCCGCTTTTCTAACCTTCTGCTTTGTGCAAACATGGGAAAAACAGAAATGATATTGTTATTTGCACAAAACCAGTTGTTAGGAAAAATGGCATCCGGCTTTGGCGGATCAACAGTGTCCTCTACAACCATTACATTAATGCCATGCTTTTGCAAAAGAGAAACCATTGCATCAAATTCCTGTAAAATTTTTTGTTGCAATTCTTTATTTGAAATGGAGGGCTTTTGCTGAAAATAATTATTGGCTGCGGTTTCTTCATTAAAAGAAAATGCAGCAGGACGAACCATTAAAATTGTATCGGTGATTTGCATTTACCAAAATGGTTCTTTGTGAGTATTGAATACCGCTACGATTGTGACCATTTCTGTTGCTTTGTTAACTGTGTAATGTAAACAGAAAGGAAACTTTTTTAATCGGGCACAGTGAACATCATCATACTTAACTGAGAATGAAAATGGATTACGGCAAATTTTTTTTATGGTTGTCGCAATATCTGTAAGAAGTTTATTGCCGAGACCGTAAACTTGTTCATTATAAT
>JAYUTS010000277.1:0-13438 GCA_043754995.1 Chitinophagaceae bacterium | reverse complement strand
CCTGCATGGCTTTGACCAGGGACTTGGCAGGCGGCTTTGGTATATTAGTAAGGGAAATCCGGATCAGCTTAATCAATTAATACAGGCTTTTCATTTGTCACGGCATCCTGATTTATGGAGAGGTGCAGGAATAGCCTGCGGTTATGTTGGAGGAAACGATAAAACATCCCTTGAACAACTGCTGAATTATTCTGCGGAATTTAAGAATCAACTTTGTACCGGTCTGCGTTTTGCTGCAATAAGCCGCTCTGCTTCAAATAGTGTTACACAGGATATTGAGTCTGCCTGCGAAATTATTTTTGGCAAATCATTGAATGATGTTATAAGTGCTGAAGCCGGGATAGGAAATGCACTGAGCTCAGAATCTATATAAACATTCATAAATTAATTTGTTTATCTTCAAAACGAGTTTCGGGTTAAAGCAATATTTTATTCAGCCTTTGTCTATTAATAATTATTGAAATAAAATTTCTACAATGAAAAGGAATATTCTACTCTCAGCACTGATCGTTCTTGTAATAATTTCATGTACAATCTTTATAAGTAATGGTCCTGCGTATTTGATAGTATTGTTGATGGCATTTACCATCATGGCTGCTATATATCGCAATAGAACAAGAGTCATGAAAATGACCCGATGGTCAAAAGCGAACCCCGGAAAAGCTCAGTTGTTAATCACTGGTTTGCAGATAGTCCTTATGGCATTGGGAATTATTGCCGGCAATAATTTAAAAGAATTAGGATACGAATTTTCAAACACTACGACTTTTGTGTTTACATGCATTCTTGTCATTGGTTTTTTTAATGTTCCGTTTTTGCCGCAACGTAAAACAATCGTTTTACCCCAACAGGTGAACAGGCAAAGATTTGCTTTTATGAGTATTGCACTCTCCTCTTTTGTATTGATGGTATTGTTTGGAAACAGGCTGCAAGATAATTACCCAAACTCTCTCATAACCAAAGCCGTTAAAACAATTGATCAGGTGATTTTTCCGGATAACACACAGCCTGCTGATCCTTTTGATATATCCTTCGCCTCCAAACAGGTTTACACTGAAAATTATTATCCGGTCTTTACAGGTGAATCCTCTTCAAATGCAGTTTTCGCCTCCTTTGTAGTCACTAACAATGAAACAATCATACCGTCACCTGATTATAAAAAAGAATCCGTAACAAATTTAAAGGCAGAAAAAAGGGTTAAAAAATTTGAAAAGAAAAAAGCGAAGCTGACGAATCTTTTAAAGAAACAAAGACTTGCTTTTGCCGGCATAACAACAGGCGTAGCTATATTACTGATTATACTTCTCTGCATTCCTTTATGTGCAGGGGTTTGTCTTATCATTGCCGGAGCTGGTGGCAGTGGTGTGGGCTATCTTCTTTTAGGGATTCTTCTTACTGGCGGAGCAATTTTTGGAATTATAAAAGTTGCTAAATCAAAAAGAAAAAGTAAAGTAGAGAAACCGTGAACTGTGCATTAATTACAGGCGGATCTAAAGGTATTGGACGGGCTATTGCTTTACAGTTGGCCAAAGATCACAATCTGTATATTTTAATCAATTATTCTTCAGATACAAATGCAGCACAGGAAACGCTGGATAAAATTCGCAGTGAAGGTGGAAGCGGAGAGCTGCTGAAATTCAACGTTCAGGATAAATCAGTTGTTGATGACGCAATTGCCGGATGGCTGAAAAACAATCCGGAAAAATTTATTAAGGTTCTCGTTAATAATGCAGGTATTACAAAAGATGGTTTGTTTATGTGGATGCCCGAAACTAATTGGGATGATGTTATTGCCGTTTCTTTGAAAGGCTTGTTTAATGTTACTCAAAACGTAATCCGGCAAATGATGAAAAATAAATCAGGCCGTATCATCAATATATCATCAATCTCCGGTCTAAAAGGTGTGCCCGGCCAAACTAATTACTCATCGGCTAAAGCAGGTATTATTGGTGCTACTAAAGCATTGGCTCAGGAAGTTGCTAAAATGAATATCACCGTCAATGCAGTAGCGCCAGGTTTCATTAATACAGCAATGATTAAAAGTATTGACATGGAAAAATACATTAAAGTAATTCCTGCCGGCAGAGTTGGAGAACCAGAAGAAGTTGCTCACCTGGTGAGTTTCCTGGCCTCTGAAAAATCTTCGTACATTACCGGAGAAGTCATTAATGTTAATGGTGGCCTTTATTCATAATGATTATCAGTAAAGTAAATATAGAAACTTATATTCCCCAACGGGCGCCTTTCATTATGATAGATAACCTGATAGATGCTACGCCGGAAAAGTTTGAAACGGATTTTCTGGTTTTGCCCGATAATATCTTTGTTGAAAAAGGAGTGCTCAGAGAATTTGCACTGATAGAAAATATTGCACAAAGCAGTTCGGCAGGTTTGGCAATAACAAAAATGTATTCCGGTAATAAAACTGCAGACGGGTTTATCGGTGGCATCTCAAAATTAAGATTGTATGATTTACCTAAGATCAACGACACTATTTATACCATCGTAAACGTAATAGCTCAACTTGAAAATATGTTTTTATTAAAAGGTGAAAACTATTTAAATGGAAGGAAGCTTCTTGAATGTGAGTTAAAGCTTGTTGCAATTTGATGTGGCAATCCCGGATAATAGAAAGTAAATAATTAATTTAAGATATGCAGGATCTGAAATATACTCTCAAAAAACAAATTATCGAAGAGCTAAACCTTCAGGACATTAAACCTGAAGATATTATTGATGATGCTCCGTTATTTGGAGATGGACTGGGGCTAGACTCAATTGACGCACTGGAACTGGTTGTATTATTGGAAAAGTATCATAGTGTAAAAATCCTTGATGAAACAATTGGGAAAAAAGTGCTTGCATCCATTAATACAATGGCGGAATATATCCTGGAAGAAAACTCAAAAATCAAGTGAAAATATTTGTTACAGGTACAGGTGTTGTAACTGCCATTGGTTTAAATACTGAAGAAAATCTTAACTCTATAAAAGCCAGGGTTACGGGCATTAGCAAATCATCTGTCCATAACCTGATGCTTGCTGAGGTAAAACTAAGCGATGAGCAAATTATACATATGCTCGATCTGCCAGATGAAGATTTTTCAAGAACCACACTCCTCTCTCTTCTTGCTGCAAAAGAGGCCTGGGGGAAAAACAAGATTCACGGTAAGATTCGGACAGGATTAATATCATCCACTTCTATAGGCGGGTTAGATCGTACAGAAAAATACTATTTCGAGTCTCAAACAAATAAGTCATCAAACACATATGACCTGATGACGCATGATAACGGCAGAACTACAGAAAGAGTAGCTGCTGAGTTGGGAATTTCCGGATACATTGGCACCATTTCAACTGCCTGCTCATCGGGGGCAAATGCAATTATGCAAGGTGCCCGCCTCATTGAAGCAAATAAACTAGACAGGGTAATCGTTGGCGGTTCAGACCCACTTGCACTGTTCGATATAAAAGGTTTTAGTTCCCTGAATATTTACGATCAGGACATATGCAAACCATTTGATGAATCAAGAAAAGGATTAAACCTCGGTGAGGGTGCTGGATTTTTAGTTCTCGAAAGTGATCAAAGTATTTCTATTACAGGAAACACTCCACTATGTATATTGTCGGGGTGGAATAATGCTGCAGATGCATTTCATCAAACAGCAAGTTCAGCCAATGGCATAGGTGCATCCCTGGCAATGATAAATGCATTAACCAAAGCGAATATAACTCCGGAAAAAATAAATTATATCAATGCACATGGTACCGGAACCGGGAATAATGATTTATCAGAATCAATCGCTTTAAAAACTGTATTCGGTGACAATATGCCGCCTTTCAGTTCTACCAAAGGATTTACGGGACACACTTTAGCAGCAGCCGGCGCAATTGAAGCTGTGTATTGTGTACAATCCATCCTTTCGCAGGCAGTACTTCCAAATTTAAATTTTTCAACTCCCATGAGTGAAACAGGAATGATACCGGAAACAACTTTTCGATCTGGTGTACAAGTTGAATATGTACTCTCAAACTCATTTGGTTTCGGAGGAAACTGTACCTGCTTAATCTTTAGTAAAGTCCATTAAATGTACATTACAGCTTCATCTACAATATCACATCAACCCACCTTTAGAAACAAAGGTTTTTCTGCAGAGCTTTCGGAATTAAAACCGTCATCTGAACTACTAACACCTGACTACAGCGCATTCATACCAGCAATGGACAGAAGGAGGATGAGCCATGTCTTAAAGATGGCCATTGCCTGTTCCATTGATTGCCTTGAACAAGCGGGATTAAGTCAGCCCGATGGAATTATCGTTGGCACTAGCATGGGCTGTTGTATTCATACTAAGAATTTTCTAGATAAAATACTCGCTGCAAATGAAGGCCTTTTATCCCCCACATCCTTTATCGTATCAACTCACAATACAATAGCCGGACAAATTTCCTTATTATTAAAAAACCATGCCTATAATATAACACATACTCAAAACAGTTTGTCTTTTGAACAAGGTCTGATAGACGGGATCTTATGCATTAATGATGGAGCCAATAACATACTGGTTGGAGGAGCGGATGAAGAAGAGGAGGCGATCTATAACATGAAAGCAAGATTAAACGATGAAAATATTCATCTTACCTGCGGGTCATCTTTTTTTATATTGTCAAATGAAAATGTTGGTGCAGCATCTATAAACCTTATTGACGTGGGAAGTTTTGGATTAATAAATAATCCGTCCGGAATACTAATGGAATTCCTGGATTCAAATAATATCTTAGCTGAAGAAATTGACCTGGTCTTGTATTCAAATTGCGATCAAAAGAAAACGGAGGAGTTGAAAATAATATTTGGACAAAAAAAAATAATTGATTACCAAAAAATGTCTGGTACCTACTTAACTAATTCTGCTTTTGCTATGAATTATGGAACCGATATACTATTGCATAAAAGTCACCCGGTATTTGGAGAAGGGATAAGCAAAGTTTTGGTGTGTAATAATTTAATTCCGGAAAATTTAGGACTAATACTGCTCGGTAATAAAAGCGATTAAATTGAAACTCATAAATGACTTTTTTGAAGTGCTTGAAACCTCAGTTAGTGAGGTGGGCTTTATCACAACCATTAAACTAAACCCCGGTCATATCGTTTACTCCGGTCACTTTCCCGGACATCCTGTAACACCGGGTGTAATTCAGTTGCAAATAGTTCATGAATTAATAGAAAAATATTTTCACAGGGATTTAAAACTAATAACAATGCACCAATGTAAATTTCTTAAAATATTGAATCCGAATGAAACATCTCAGATCGTTGTTCATATCGAACTTAACAGTAAAGATGAACTGCTAAATATTAAAGCCCGGGGCGAAAATGGCACAGGTATTTTTTTCAAACTAAATTCAGTCTATCAGTTTATTTGACTGAATTTATTCCGTTTGTAATATTCATTAGCAAAGATGCAGGATTATCTGACCCTAAAATTATTGAGTAAAACAGCGGTATATTGGAGACATAGTTCAAAAACAAGTATAGCAAGGAACAGTTGTAAAAACTGGGATTGAATGAGGGCAGGTAAAAGCAGTACTGTATATAGTTGACTTGCCCTGAAATAGGTTGACAGAAAAACTGTTAATTTATTTCACATAAAGCCGACACAAAAAAAAGCCTGCATAAAATGCAGACTTTTTTAACAGGGAGACTGAGGGGTCTCGAATACCGACGCATTGGTCGGTACCGAGACCAAAGCGTCTCGGCCCTCGACCCTCATAACCACAATCTGATCAATCAACCATACTTTGAAATAAACAGCAAAAGTTTTTCCCTGTTTAAATTTTTCAACTTCTTTTCTAAAACCATTGCCTCTGATCTTGTTGCTTTTTCTACAATGCACTTTATACCCCATGGAGCATACGGTTTGGTCGCTTTTTCA
Source organism: Chitinophagaceae bacterium (assembly GCA_043754995.1). Lineage (GTDB taxonomy): Bacteria > Bacteroidota > Bacteroidia > Chitinophagales > Chitinophagaceae > Lacibacter. Next base: position 7,506 of record JAYUTS010000277.1, on the reverse strand, counting down.
TACCCGTTATTATGCCTTTGTAAACGCAAACTAATATTATCCGTTTGACCAATATAAAATCGATCATGTGTTTCAGCATAAAGGATGTAAACGGAAAAAGTCATTTGTCAAAATAAAAAAAAGCCTGCATAAAATGCAGACTTTCTAAACGGGAGACTGAGGGGTCTCGAACCCCCGACCCTCAGAACCACAATCTGATGCTCTAACCAACTGAGCTACAGCCTCCGTATTTGGGACAACAAAAGTAATGGAATTCAGTTTTACAAGCAAATCACTTCACATCAATTAAAAAAATAAACGTTCTTTGCCGTTTATTGAACAACTTATGAATTATTGGCTATTCCTTATTCCTGTTATTTCAGCTTTTATTGGATGGGTCACCAATTGGGTGGCAATAAAGATGTTGTTTCATCCCCGCAACCCAAGAGTTATTCTTGGTTATAATATACAAGGCATCTTTCCAAAACGTCAGGAACAGTTTGCACAAAAACTCGGCAAACTGGTTGCAGATGAATTGTTATCTTTTTCTGATATAGAAGAAAAAATTGCCAATCCTGAAAACCTCAAACATGTATTACCTCAGGTTGAAACCCATATTGATTATTTTTTACGGGTAAAGCTCAGCGATAGCATGCCGGTGATCAGTATGTTTATTGGAGATAAAACCATTGACAAGCTGAAATTGGTTTTTATGGAAGAACTGGAGATTTTGTTCCCAAAAATGATGAAAGAATATGCCCGTTCTTTGAAAACCCAGCTTGATCTTGAGCAGATTGTAAGCGAAAAGGTAAAAGCCTTTTCGAGTAACAAACTGGAAGATATCCTTTACCAGGTAATGGCCAAAGAATTCCGGTTTGTTGAAATAATCGGAGGAGTGTTAGGCTTCCTCATCGGGCTGTTACAGATCGTAATCACCCTTCTTACCCAATAATACCCACTCATCACAAAGCAAAACCTGCTGTTTAAACAATAGCCGTCAAATGCGGTTAAATATACCATTCATACTAAATGAATACACTACACATGAATTTTAATAGAAATTTGCAGCTCTTAAAAAATAAAACACTTATCATGAAGCTTGTTTTCAGTTTATTATTCTGTTTTTCAATCCTGCAATTGACCGCCCAAATGCCCGGGGGTGGAAATGCACAAATGAACATGGGTCGATTCTATGGAAAAATTGTTGACTCCAAAACCGGCAAGCCAATTGATGCAGCTTCTGTTCAATTGCTGCAAAACAAGTTCGACAGTGTTTCCAAAACAAGAAAAGATGTAATCGTAAACGGGCAACTTACATTGCCGAATGGTGATTTCAGTTTGGAAGGATTGAACATCATGGCTCAATACACATTGAAGTTTACAGCTATTGGATACAAAACCATTGAACAAAAAATAGGTTTCACCATTAAGAGGAATAATAGCGGTGATATGAACCAGATGCTCAATAGTGTTGATAAAGATCTTGGTAACATTAAATTGGAAAATGATGTAAAAGAATTAGGTGAAGTAGTTGTAACCGGCGATAAACCCATTTTGCAATTAGGTATTGATCGTAAAATATTCAACGTAGATAAAAATATTGTATCGCAGGGAGGAACCGGTGTGGATGTTATGCGGAATGTGCCAACCGTAACGGTTGATGTGGACGGTAACATTACATTGCGTAACAGTGCTCCTCAAATTTTTGTTGATGGACGCCCAACAACATTAACGCTTGATCAGATTCCTGCCGATGCCATTCAAAGTATTGAACTTATCACCAACCCATCAGCTAAGTTTGATGCAAGCGGTGGTCAGTCAGCTATCGTAAACATTGTATTAAAGAAAAACCGCAGGGTTGGTTATAGCGGCGGTGTTCGTGTTGGTGTAGATATGCGGGGAAGGTTTAATGGTGGTGGCGATATCAATATCCGCCAGGGAAAAGTAAACTTTTTTGCCAGCCTTGGTTTGAACCAACGCAAATCCATTTCATTTGGCGAAACAGATCGTACTAATCCTGCATACCCTTCTGAGAATACCCTCTTTACCCGTAACAGAAATATCAGTATGGGACTCTTTGCATTTGGAAGAGCAGGTTTTGATTTCCTGATTGACAATAGAAATACGATTACATTAACCGGTTCTTTTGGTGGTGGAAATTTTGATTTCACTGATCAGAATTCTATCCGTTATGATCCCGATACTACTTTAACACCAGCGAAGCTTATTTATGAAGATCGTTATACAAAAGGTGTCAACGAGTTTCGTAATGCAGGTGGTCAAATCAGCTATAAACACCTGTATGCAAAACCGGGTAAAGAATGGACGGCTGATGTGAATTACAATAAGAGCAGAAGTGTAAATGATCAGAATATTTTTTCTGCAAAATTCGACGAAACCTGGGCACCTTTACCCCAGCAATCGGTACAGGGAATTGATGGTGGTGGTAACAACGAGTTTATTGTAATACAAACTGACTATAGCGATCCGTTGACTGAAAACATGAAACTCGAAGGCGGTCTTCGCTCACAGATCCGTTGGTTTCAGAGCTTTCAAAAAAACTCATTTGATGGAGTTTATAATCCACGCATCAGTAATGAATTTCAGTATGTTGATTATGTACATGCAGCTTATGCCATTTTTTCACAAAAACTGGTAAAAGCAAAGTTGAATTACCAGGTAGGTTTAAGAGTTGAAAGTTCAAAATATGATGGTGAACAAATTGGAAAAACAACACAATATAGCAACCAGTTTCCATTAGCTTTTTTCCCAAGTGCTTTTTTATCTAAATCATTTGAAGGCAAACAGGATATGCAGTTGAACTATAGCCGCAGGATCAACCGCCCAAGTTTTTTCCAACTATTACCCAATACTGATTTCAGTGATATCTTTAATTTTCAAACAGGTAATCCTGATCTGAAACCGGAGTTTACCAATTCACTGGAACTCACTTATCAAAAAACCTATGGTGAAAAGAACAACTTATTTTTAGTAACCCTGTTTGGCAAACAAACCAATAACTTAATTTCCCGTTATCAGGTTTTTCAGAAATTAGGTGAAAGTGATACTTCTGCCTGGGTAAGTACGTATATCAATGCAACCCGTAGTTATGCTGCAGGTATTGAACTGGTTTTCCGCAATACCATTGCCAAGTGGTGGGAGATCAACTATAATACAAACGTATATTATTCAAAGATCAATGGCAGCAGTACCTTACCCGATCTTGAAAACGAACGCACCAGTTATTTCATTAAACTCAACAACACTTTCCGCTTTGGTAAAGGATGGAGCATGCAGTTAAGTGGTGATTACAATTCAAAATCAATCCTCCCCATATCAAGCAGCAGAGGCGGTGGCGGTGGTGGCAATCGTGGTGGTGGCGGCCCGGGTGGTTTTATGGGTGGACAACAATTATCAACAACACAGGGTTATATAGATGAGAACTATTATGTTGACCTGGGTGTACGCAAAGAATTTAAAATTAAAACTAATACTGCCTCAGTATCTATGAACTGGAGTGATATCCTGAGTACACGACGTAACAATGTATATTCTTATTCACAAAATCTTGATCAGTATAGCTGGAGAAGAAGAGACCCTGCGATGGTTCGGTTAAACTTCAACTATCGTTTTGGTAAGTTTGATGCTTCTTTGTTTAAACGGAAAAACAACAGAGTGGAAGCAGATGATAACCAGATGCAATAATAAAGAGAAGCAGCAACTGCATTATATCAGGCCCCTGAGTTGAACAACTCAGGGTTTTTATTTATTAGAACCAGGCATTCGTTTTCAGAAATCAATTAATTTTAGAATAGTATGCAACATCAGCAAGAAACAAAAATCAAAGCTATCATCACCGGCACAACTGGTATGGTGGGCGAAGGCGTTTTACATGAATGTTTGCAGCATGATGATGTAGAACAGGTATTGGTCATCAACAGGCGCCCTTGCGGTGTAACACATCCAAAGCTGAAGGAAATTATTCATGCCGATTTTCATAACCTGTTTCCTTTGCAGGAACAGTTGAGTGGTTACAATGCCTGTTATTTTTGTTTGGGTGTATCATCAGTAGGATTGAAAGAACCTGCATACTATCGTTTAACTTATACTTTAACTATGCACATAGCCGAACTGCTGGTAAAACAAAATGAGGATATGACCTTTTGTTATATTTCCGGCGCCGGTACCGACAGTACGGAGAAAGGCAGAATGATGTGGGCAAGAGTAAAAGGAAAAACAGAAAATGATTTGATGAAATTGCCGTTTAAACAAGTATATAATTTTCGCCCCGGTGTTATAGAACCAACCAAAGGTTTAAAGAACACACTCCCCTATTATAAATATTTCGGATGGTTGTTGCCTGTAATAAAAATCATTGGCCCGAATTATATTTCTTCGTTGCAGGAAATTGGTCTTGCTATGATTCATGCTGTAACAAAAGGTTACAACAAGCAGGTGCTGGAAGTAAAAGATATTAAGCTGCTGGCAGGCAAGTGAAAATTAATGAGCTTAATTAAAATCAGCGGTTACAATATGATCAGTAAAAAAATAATCACCCCTATTTGTAAAACGATATGAGTTGGATCGTGTTAACTATATACATTGCCTGCCTGGTACTGGTTTGTCTGCGCATTATTTTTGAAACGCACAGCAGTACCAAAACACTGGCGTATCTTCTTTTTTGCATTTTTATACCTGTGTTTGGTATCCTTTTTTACCTCGCTTTTGGTATTAATTACTGGAGAAAAAAATTATACAGTTCCAAAACCGGGGAAGATGATCAATTGCTGGAAGATCTAAAGAAGAAAATTCTTTATTACAACGAAGCTTCAGTAAAACTGCAGGATCTGCAGGGCGATACTGCAGAACTGGCAACGATGTTGATCAAGGATTTGCAGAGCCCGCTTACAAGACATAACAGCATAAAACTTTTATTGAACGGAGAAGAAAAATTTCCTGAATTGATACAGGCATTGCAGGAAGCGAAGCATCATATTCATATGGAGTATTACATCTATGAACAGGATGAAATTGGCAAAACCATTATTGAGTTATTACTCAAAAAAGCAAAAGAAGGAGTGCAGGTAAGGTTTATATATGATGACTTTGGAAGCCCCTCTATTAAAAAGAAAATTGAAAAGCGCATGCAGGAAGCGGGGATAGAAATTTATCCCTTTCATAAAATTCATTTTTACTTGCTGGCCAACAGGATCAATTACCGCAATCACCGGAAGATTGTGGTCATTGACGGACAAACGGGATTTGTGGGAGGAATTAATGTAAGTGATAAATACATTAATAATAAGAAAGGCAAATTATTTTGGCGTGATACACACCTTCGTATTGACGGGCCGGGAGTATATTATCTTCAATATCTTTTTCTGGCTGATTGGAATTTTTGTTGTGGTGCAGGCCTGAAACCGGAAGAGATATATTTCGGCCAGAATACAACAACTAAAGGCGATACCCTTGTTCAGGTAGTAGGAAGCGGTCCTGATTCTATGCAGCCCTTAGTTTTATTTTCTATACTCCAGGCTATTTACCTGGCCAAAGAAGAAATATTGATAACAACTCCGTATTTAATTCCCGGCGACAATATTATTGATGCGCTCAGGATAGCAGCCTCCAGCGGACTTTCTGTAAAATTGCTGGTGCCGGGAAAAAGTGATTCAAGATTAGTGAATGCTGCTTCTAAAGCCAACTATCAGGATTTATTAAAGGCAGGTGTAGAAATATATTTTTATCAAAAGGGCTTTGTTCATGCAAAAACGCTGGTAACGGATGGCAAACTATCAATGATTGGAACGGCCAATATGGACTACAGAAGTTTTGAATTAAATTTTGAAGTGAATGCTATCATCTACGATAAACCATTTGCTAAACAAATGCGGACCGTATTTTTTGATGACTTGAAACAGGCAACGAAATTAGATGCAAAAGATTGGTATAAACGCCCCGTTTATGCTAAGTTATCGGAAAGAGTTGCCAGGTTATTTTCACCTTGTCTCTGATAGTTTAGGAAACTTGTAGGTAGTGATTATATAATTTTCAAGCATAAACAATGAAACTGCTGCCCATCAAAGAAAAATTGGAAGACAACGAAGCTTTTATCAATAACCCTGTATGTGCAGAAACACTTCCAATGACCATTGACTTTTACAACAGAGTGGGATTCGTTCAACCATGGATTGGATATTATGCAGAAGAAAATGGAAACATTATTGGGTATGCCGGATTCAAAGGCAAACCAATCAATGGTACTGTAGAAATTGCTTATGGTACATTTGAACAGTACCAGCAACAAGGAATGGGCACTGAAATGTGTAACCAACTTGTACATCTGTCACTATCAGTTGATCCTTCTGTAAGAATTACTGCAAGAACGTTACCCCAGGAAAATTTTTCAACCAATATCCTTAAAAAAAATAATTTCAAATTAACCGGTATTGTAAACGATCCCGAAGATGGAGATGTTTGGGAATGGATCTATCAAAACCAATAAAACTATTGACAGGCAGTTTTATTCAGCTCACTTTTATAACTTACTTTAAAGCACGAAGAGATGTATCTTGGGAAGTCGTTATCCCGGTTGTATGTTGAATAAAAATAAGCTGTTATGAAAAAAAATGCACAAGGATCTGCTTTCTGTTTTTATTGCTTACTGATCATAACGCTGCTGTCATGCAATAATCAAACTACCACCGTAACAAAAGAAGCCATCAAAGACATGAACCTGAAACGGGGTGAGCTTGTTTTATGCAGCCCCGCCGATCAGCAATTGGGAACTATTGCATTTGCTACTTCCTGTTCGGCCAACACGCAAAAAGATTTTGATTTGGCCATTGCATTACTGCATTCATTTGAATATGATGAAGCGGAAAAAGTATTTGCAAAAATCATTGATGCAGAACCCGGCTGTGCCATGGCTTATTGGGGAGCAGCCATGTGTAACTATCACCAGGTATGGCCCTCCCCTCCTTCACAGGCTGAACTGGAGAAAGGATTTAAAGCCATTGTGCTTGCACAATCCATCAAAGAAAAATCAAAAAAAGAAACGGATTATATCAATGCCATGGCTGCTTTCTACAACAACTGGAAAACAGTTGATCACCGCACACGTACGCTCCTCTTTGCAAAAGCCATGGAAGAATTATATACTGCCTATCCAACCGATAAAGAAGCGGCTGTATTTTATTCGCTGTCGCTGGTAGGTTCTGCTGATCCTGCAGATAAATCTTATCGCAACCAGCGAAAAGCAGGTGCTATTTTAAATACTTTGTATCCCAATGAACCTAATCATCCCGGGGTTGTGCATTATATCATTCACAGTTACGATTATCCTGAATTGGCTGCACTTGGTTTACCGGCTGCCAAAAAGTATGCATCCATTGCTCCTGCATCGGCACATGCACAACACATGCCTTCGCATATTTTTATCAGGCTTGGTTTATGGAATGAAAGTATTCAATCGAATTTAGTTTCTGTTTCTTCTGCAAAGTGCTATGCAGAAACTGCTGGCATCAAAGG
>JAYUTS010000276.1:0-5559 GCA_043754995.1 Chitinophagaceae bacterium | reverse complement strand
GTGCATACAGTATGTCATTGCTTTTTGCATACTTGGCTACTTTTTTTACAAAACCGGGGCTTACTAAAAAATCGGCTCCCGCTGCCATATACTCTTCTGCCTGCTTTAAGTTTTTAATGGTTCCTACACCAAGTAATAAATCACTCATCTCTGCATTTCTTACTTCCACCATTTTTTTGAAGTTGCTTAATGCTGCTTCACCACGGTTGGTATATTCCACTGCCTTGATGCCTGCTTTGTAAATAGATCTTAATATGTCTACACTTACTGCTTCATCAGCATTGAAATATAAAGGAAGAATTCCCTGTTGAACGATTGCGTCTGTTGCCTGTTTTGATTTGCTCATAATGCTATTTTTTCATTTTTCTGTTTTGGGCTAAAGCCCGGTTATATTTTTCCATTGCATCCACGGGATGAATCCCGTGGCAATTCAGATTTTTACTTTAATAACTAATTTTTTAATCTCCGCTTCACCAATCATGGGTGCATGTACATCTTCAGGGAAGAAGATAGCAAACTGTCCATCTGTTAACTGAAAGAAGGTGTCGGGAGTATCAAGGAAAAACTGCACATCCTTTTCTTCATTGTATCCTTCATTGGGTGCAACACATTTTTCTCTTGGTTTCCAGCCAAAGGTTTCTGCACCGCTGATGCAAAGTTGTATGTCGATATTTTTATTATGACATTCAAATTTTGCAAGGCTGGCTTCTTTTGTTTTGCCGGGTCCATTGCTGATGATGGCTTTCAAGCCATCAGTAATATCTGATTTTCCAACTTCTGCATTTACAAGATCGGTTTGCTTTATATATGCAAATGCTTTTTCCAGTAAAGGATGAGCTGAAAAATACTTCGGTGCATTTTGTATTGTATCAATGATCATGTTTGTATGGTTTAAAGTTTGAGGTTGAAAGTTTAAGGTTTTTGAATTTATGAGATAAGACGAAGTATGCAAACTCTCTTAACCTTAAACCTTAAACTTTCAACGTTCAACAGTTTTAACGTTGTACACGGCCGCTGCCATCACCTTTCATTAAATCTTTTACATCGCCTAATGTAGCATGATTTAAATCGCCGGGTATGGTATGTTTTAATGCACTTGCAGCAACGCCAAACTCGGCTGCTTCGGGCATAGGCAACCCTGTAACCAATCCATAAATTAAACCACTTGCAAAACTATCGCCGCTACCTACACGATCAACAATGCGAACATTGTATTGTTTGGTATGATAAAACTCATTGCCATCATACACCAATGCACTCCATCCGTTATCACTTGCACTATGGCTTTCTCTTAAAGAAGAGGCAATAAATTTAAACCCGAATTTCTCTTTCATTTGTTTAAATACATCCTTGAAGCCATCAAGATTGAGTTCGCCTTTGGTAACATCCGTATCTTTTGCTTTAAAGCCTAAGGTGGTATCAGCATCTTCTTCATTACCGATACATACATCTACATATTGACAAAGCCTTGTCATCACTTCTCTTGCTTTTTCTTTGCTCCACAATTTTTTACGATAGTTTAAATCAATACTCGTAGTGATGCCTTTTGCTTTAGCAGCTTTTAAAGCAGCTTCAGTTAAGGCAGCGGCCTTATCACTCAATGCAGGTGTAATACCTGTTGTATGAAACCAATCTGCACCGTCCAGTATTTTATCAAAATCAAATTCACTTGCATCTACATCTGCAATGGATGCACCTGCACGGTCATACACAACCTGTGATGCTCTCATAGAAGCTCCTGTTTCCAAAAAATATATTCCCAGTCTGTCGCCGCCTCTTGCAACGAATTGTGTATCTACACCATAACGCCGTAAATGGTTAATGGCTGCTTGACCAATTGCATTGTTGGGAACTTTGGATACAAAGGTTCCGTTTAAACCATAATTACATAAAGCCGCTGCTACATTGGCTTCTCCGCCGCCATATGTAATATCAAATGTATCGGCTTGTACAAAACGTTTGAAATCGGGAGTTGATAATCGCAACATGATTTCGCCCATTGTTACTACTTTCTTTGACATTATTGTTTGTTTTATTTTTTGTTGATTATTTCAATGTTGCTACCGGTGCAGGATCCATGTTGGTATAAACTAAATTTTCTCCTGCCATTCCCAAACCGGTATCGCAACCTGTTACCAAAGCTGTTTTTACACTCAAATCAAATAAGTCTAATGTCTTCATGATAATAATTATAAAATTTTTGCTTTTAATTTTGGGGGTTCTTCGGGTTATTTTAGATTGAAATAAGTTTTTGCATTGTTATAGCAAATGTCCTGTATCACCTGCCCAATCCATGGAATATCATTGGGGAGTTCGCCTTGTTCAATTTCTTCGCCAAATAAATTACAGAGTATTCTTCTGAAATATTCATGACGGGGAAAAGATAAAAAACTCCTGCTATCGGTGAGCATGCCAATAAATTTACTTAGCAATCCCATATTGCTGAGTGCATCAATCTGTTTGGTCATACCATCTTTCTGATCTAAAAACCACCAGGCACTTCCCCACTGCACTTTGCCGGCAACAGAACCATCGTTGAAGTTTCCAATCATGGTTGCCATCAATTCGTTATCGGCCGGGTTGAGATTATAAATAATCGTCCTTGCCAATTTATTGTCTGTGTCTAACCGGTTTAAAAACTTAGACAATGCTTTTGCTTGTGAAAAATCACCAATACTGTCCCATCCTGTATCAGGGCCGAGCTGTTGCAGTATTCTTGAATTATTATTTCGCAGAGCGCCCAAATGATATTGCTGCACCCATCCTTTTTCACAATCCCATTCAGCAAAGGTTACCAGCATGGCACTTTTAAATTTCTTTCTTTCTTCCAGACTTAGTACACCGCCACTGCGGATCTTACTAAAGATGGTAACGATCTCTGTTTGTGTATAATCTTCGGCATAGATCTCTTCCAATCCATGATCTGAAACTGCACAATGATTAGCAGCAAAATAATCATGACGGTTTTTCAGTGCGGCAAGATAATCATTGAATGTGCTGATGGAAATATTCGTTGCTTTTTCTAAAGCACCCAGGTATTGATTGAAAGTAACAGTGTTATCAACATTCATGGCTTTGTCGGGCCTGAAAGCAGGATTCATTTTAGTAAATGAATCTATTTTGTTCAATTGCTGATGATATTCCAAAGAATCAACAGGGTCGTCTGTTGTGCAAATAAGTTTCACATTCATCTTTAGGAGTAAATTCCTTACGCTGTATTCTTTCGACCGCAGTTTTTCAGAACATTGATCGTAAACAGCCTGCGCACTATCTGCATTTAAAATATCATGTACATCAAAATAACGCTGTAGTTCCAGGTGTGTCCAGTGATACAAGGGATTGCGTAAAGTATAGGGAACGGTTGCGGCCCACTGCTGAAATTTTTCCCAATCGCTGGCGTTGCCCGTAATGAATTGTTCGTTCACCCCATTGGCACGCATGGCTCTCCATTTATAATGATCGCCATACAACCAAACCTGTGTGAGGTTCCCGAAGTTGATATCGTTGGCCACCTGGTCGGGTGGAAGATGGTTATGATAATCAATAATGGGCATCTCCTTCGCAAATTCATGATAGAGATGTTGGGCCGTTGTGGTTTGTAATAAAAAATGTTCGTCTAAAAATTTTTTCATGTTGTCATATGATTTCACCCTTTGACAAATTCGTCAAGGCTACAATTACATTATCTTTTGGATGTACTTTTAAAACTTTATGCTTCATTTGCCTCTCCTTCCCGAACTGCGTTCCTAACTTTCGCTTTGCTCAGTTACCTCTCCGAAAGAGAGAAAGCAGTTCTTTTAAATATGAATAATTTTTAGTCCTTCCATTTCATCTGCATTTCACCAATCGGCTTTTAAGTAAATACAGAAGATTCATTTTGTTTTGATGTTGCCTTTTTCAGCCTCCCCTACCGTGGGTTCCTGTAAGGAAGGAACATAGTTCGTGGAGGGGGCGTTATGCTTCATTTGTTTCTACTTTATCCCTGTTCAACTGGTATTCTTTCAAGGTATCTCTTACACCGTTTTCAATCATTGCATCGAGGTAAAACTGAACTGCAAATGTAAAGCCCGGTAATGCTGAAAGGTCAGCTCCCCACAAGGTTGTATTAGATAATACTTTTTTGACCAATTCAATGGTAGAATTGTTTTTCCAAAGCTGGTGAAAATAGCCGGCCTGCTCATCCTGCACGGGATATGCCACACCGTTACTTTCGCCATAATAGCTGCCGTTTTCACTGAGTTCGCATTTCATAAATAAAAGATAAGCTGCAAAACCAAGTGCCATAGAACCGGGCACATACAAATCCTGTTCAAAATGTTTTAGAAAAAGAGGAACGTTCCGCATTTTCATTTTGTGCGTATAGTTCAATGTGATGCTGATCCATTTATGATCAAGATAAGGATTACGGAAACGATCAATAACACGATTGGAGAAATCAATTGCCTCCAGCACAGAAATTGTTTCACTGCTGAGGCATGGTGCAATTTCATGGATCATCAGGTCATAAACATACAATCCCATTGTCTTATCTTCCATTGCTTCTTTCACCGTTTCAAAACCACCCAGGAATGCTAGTCCACTGCTGAAAGTGTGTGTGCCGTTGAGCAAACGCAATTTCAATTCCCGGTGTTTATTAATATCAGATGTGATGAGTACAGAATCATCTGCTTGAGCAAAGCTTAATACTTTACTTACTCTTGGGTTGGTTGTTTCAATTGCCCACAAGCTATATACTTCACTCATGATCATCAGCTCATCGGTATAACCGAGTTTGGCTTCGGTTGCTTTTTGCAGTGCCGTCGGGAGCTTGCCGGGAACAATTCGGTCAACGAGTGAATTACAGAAGATATTGGCATTCTCTAACCAATCCAAAAAACCATAATGAAGCTTATTGAGATGTGCCAGCTCCATAACAATGGATTGGAGTTTACTGCCATTGCCTGTAATCAATTCTGTTGGTACAATCACCATTCCTTTGCTTACATCACCGTTAAATACAGTATAGCGCTCATATAAAAAGGCTAATAATTTTGCAGGAAAAGAAACAGGCGGGTTGCCTTTGATCTTGTCATCTTCTACCAATACAATACCTACTTCTGTTGTATTAGAAATGATGATCTCCATAGCAGGGTTGGCTGCACAGGCCAGCACTTCTTTCCATTGCGACTTTGCTGATAACACCCTGCTGATAGAAGCATTGATGATATATTCTTCTGTCATTTCTTGCTGACTGATTCCTTTTACACATTGTGTAAACAACCCATCTTGTGCAACAAAGGCATCGGTATCACCGCTGTCGGTTGATTTTACAACTACTACACGTCCGTTAAAAATGCCCTGCTTGTTGGCTTTGTCAATATAATAATCGGGTAAGCCACGCAACAGCACACCTGTTCCGAATTGTAAAACTTTTTCAGGTAAATTAAACAAGGATGATACAGGTACAGATTGAACCGTTCCGTTTAATTGTGCCAGTGTTGTTTTTGATAACTGCATATTATTTGTTTTTTACAACCTGCTGATCCACCCTGGTTGTAACTTGTATTCTTTCAGGGCCCA
>JAYUTS010000275.1:0-2524 GCA_043754995.1 Chitinophagaceae bacterium | reverse complement strand
TAATCAGGGTTGGGAAACCTTTCTCCAGCCAGCGGAGGCAGGGAGGCTGCAAAAAATGCATTGGTTATTAAATTTAAAATCACTCTTCCAATATCCTGCGGGATGATGTTGATGTTATCTATGGATTCATCAAAATCGGTTTTCATCGTAGCATTGAATGATTTGTCTTTTGCACGCAATCCATGATAAGCCAGCCGTAAATATTCATCTGCCAGTTTATTAATATCGGTTGGTTCTTTGGTGGCGCTGCTGCTGCGGCTGTGCTGCAACATTCCTTTTACAATAGCATCAGCACGTTTGCCATGATGGTTTATTTTTTCTAAATTTTGTTTGATGTCGTTTGCAATTAATTTCGCTTCTTCAAAATCTCCTTTTGCTATTTCTGCATTCATTTCATCCATCAACTCATTACTTACTTCGCTAAAATTATTAACGAAGTTTAGCGGGTTTTGAATTTCATGTGCAATACCTGCAGTAAGTTCACCAAGGCTGGCCATTTTTTCAGATTGGATCAGTTGTTTTTGTGTGGTTTGCAGTTCTGATAAAGCCGTTTCAGCTCTTTGCTTTTCTTCCTTCAATCTCTGTAAGTCAAACCTTGCTTGCGTTAAATCTTTAAACCTTGAATAAGCCAGGGAGAAAACTGAAGCTGCCCTTTGCAGCAGATCCCAGCTTTCGGCAGATATATCGCCTGCTGAAGCTGCACCTAATGCGCCGTGTGAGAATTTATAGAGATGATAGGTTCTGTCTGGTATCTCTTCTCCATAATATCCACGGAATGGAATTGATCTTTCTTCGCAATATTTTATCCATTCTTTGCGGTTGGCACCCTGCATTAGAATGGAGACCTGTTTTGCATCGGACATGTAAAATTTCTTCATTTCTTTTCCTACCCAGGTGTCATGCAGGTTCAGCGGGAAATGGTCACTTACTAATTTTTTTTCTTCCGATTGTATATCTTTCAATGCATACCAGCATTCTGTACGGTTAATTGTTTCATCATGAATATAAATGCTGCAGGTCTCCAGTTCTTCAACACCTAATAAACCCATTTCATGCCGAAGTACTTCGGCCACTTCAATCAGTTCTTCGGGCTGCTGCATAGCCAGCGCCCTTGCCCGTACTTTTTCCAATGCTGTTTCAATTTTTGCCTGGCGGGTTTGTAATTCCGCTTTTTGCAGATCGAGAAAACGGGTATAGGTTTGCTGGAATACTTTTCCAAATCGCATCAGTGTGATATTCTCTTCATCTGTATAAGTAGTACCAGAAAAATTTTCGAAGTAGAGGGAAACATTGTCAAACAACACTGTTGTTGCTGCAAGCCCGGGACAGTTTAAATAAAAATTTTTTGATGTTTCAGGCAACCCGGGGATATAGGTTAAAAGCTCATTGTAAAATTTGTTTTTTTCTTCAAAATTTAAATTGGTGGTAAAGAAATCTGCACCTTTTTCTTTTGCCTCATTAAATTGATTTGCCCAAACAGAATCAAAATAGGGATGCGTTATTTTAGAAGGGATGTCCTGTTCATCTGCTATCCAAAAATGCCAATCTCCTCCCGGTTTGTAGTCAACAACAAAACCAGCGTGATCAAGATTTATTTTTAAATGAATGAGTTGCTGATAAACAATTTTTATTACATTCTTAAGCTCTTCACTTTTTTGCATGCCCATTGTTCTGCTTCTCACTCTTTCCAATGCCGTTTCTATCTGTGCTTCCTTTGCCTGCGATTCTGCTTTTTGAAGATCCAAAAATCGTTGATACAGTCTGCCGAATTCAGTGGCAAATTTCAACACAATGTCTTTTTCTTCTACAGTTGCTTTTCTTGCATGTGCAAATCCCATGTATCCGAATTGACAATTACCTTCCGTAACATACAGCCCGTCGGGAAAATCCTCCAGGTTTGGAAGCGCCTCAGGCGGTGTTGCTGACCGGATTTCTTTAAATAGTTCAAATATTCCCGGGATAACTTCCTTTGGAAAATACATTTCATTAATCGATTTCGGTTCACTATTTTTCCACTTTTCAACCGTTTCTTTTACAATTTCTAAACTATCGATAGCAACAGTTTGTTGTGCCATTATTCTTTTTCCCAGCTTTCCTGTGCAGCGGAATACAAAAGTATTTGTATCCAGGTCTAAAAGACTCAATTGTGAATACACCGGACAAATGCCCAACACATCAAACTGTTCAAAAAGCACGGAAAGTACATGCGTTAATTCTGTTGAATGATGCATGGCCATGGCGCTTGCTCTCACTCTTTCCAAAGATGCTTCTATCAGCGCTTCTCTTGCTTGTGCTTCTGCTTTTCGCAAATCAAGAAATCGAACATACGATTGTTCAAAAACCTTTGCAAATCGTTTTAATATTTCTATATCATCTGATGATGGCAGCACACCTGTGTGAGAAGGAATCAATATGGCTGAATTTTTTTGCCATGCAAAAGAGAGGATGTGTTGATCGTTTTGAAAGACCCATTTTTTAAAATCATCCGGGAAATGCTTATAATCTGAATGTTCAAATGCATATT
>JAYUTS010000274.1:0-5581 GCA_043754995.1 Chitinophagaceae bacterium | reverse complement strand
ACGAAGGGCTCCAAGCAAGTGCTCTCCAATTAGAATTTGGCGCACCTGATCCCGTAATCCAATTTATTCCGTTAGTAGAATATATGATTGACGAGCTTGATGATAATCCTACAAATAGAAGAAGAGATGGGCTCCAAACAATATCGTGCCATACTACAGAAAACAACGAAGAACCTCCTGAAAGCCATGTAATTCCATCTCACTCAGTTTATCACGGTAATCAAAAATGAGTGTTGCAATGGCCACCAGCAGTAAACGGTTGATGAAAAGAACCATTTCTTTCAACCCGAATTGAATGTCCATTTGCAACAAAGGAAGTACCACCGTTACATAAGCCCATACAAAACCTATCAAATAACTTTTAATCAATGTAAGAAAACCGGGGAGTCTTAATGGTTTGTTTAAAAGCAGTGGCGCTGTATAAGAGGCATTGATAACAATGGAAATGAAAATAAACAAACTTAATTCCCTGATCTGCCACCAAAACCAGAGGGTGAGTAGTAGGGTGATAAAATTAAATGCAACTGTGAATGTTCTTGTTTGATGAAACCAACGCAATTGCTCTGATGATTTACTTTTTTCTGCTGCTAAAAAAAAATGAATATTATAACTTAACAAGGTTGCACAAAACACAAAAGGGAGAAGGGAAGAAGAAAATGAAGTGTTTTCATAAAATATAAATGTTTGCATGCAAAATGCGGCAGCACTCAGTGCAATAACAATATGATGAAAAAAGAAAAAACGGATAAGATTTTGCATATTCCCGCCAAGGCTTAAAAAGGCAATGCAACAGAACCGGTTGTAAGCGTATCGCTTTTATTACCTGCTTTATCTGATACTACAATCCGGAAAAAAGAAGTGTCTTTACGTGGAGGGCAACTGGCACCACCAAGTAAACCATAACCAAGAACATTGATGGTTGCATATCTCACTCTGAAAGTAACCTTCTGATTGGCGTTATTGGGGTAATCAGGAACTTTATAAATATCCCTGAGGAGATTATTTCCGGCACATTTTCCGGTTGCATCAACTTTATCAATAAAAATACTGTCTTCAACATCTCCTTCTTTATCAGTAACTGTAATTTCAATCTCTACAGTTGAACCAATTGTTCCGGAAGCATCCTGAATACCACCAACTTTAACTTCTTTTAGTTCTAATGTTGGTTTTGTTTGATACTTATCTTTCTTGCAAGCGGCAATAGCAGTGAAAAATAAAAAAAGAAATAATAGTTTTGCTTTCATTGAGAGATGTTCTTATTTCAAATTTAAGCATTAATACAGCATTAAAAAATTGATTCCTTCTTTTGTTAACAATCTTTTTGAGATTAATGCTGCTAATTTCAGCACTGCGGCCCATGCTGTCTTTCGTTTTCAGTATGAGAATAACCCGGTTTACCAGGCATTTTGCAAATCTCTGCAAATAGATATGGAAAAAGTTACGGCAGAGGTTCCGATTCCTTTTCTGCCCATCAGTTTTTTTAAAACACATCAAGTTGTTGCCACAGAGTTTGAGCCTGAAGTTATTTTTGAAAGCAGTGGTACTTCTCAAACCGTACAAAGCAGGCATTATGTTAAAAGCATTTCGTTGTATGAGGATGCTTTTTTTAATGGGTTTGAATTGCAATACGGAAACCCTGAAGACTGGTGTTTCCTGGGCTTGCTTCCTTCCTATCTGGAACGCAAACATTCTTCTTTGGTCTATATGGTAAAGCGGTTGATGGATGAAAGCCAGCATCCCAACAATGATTTTTTTCTCAATGAATTTGAGCAACTGTTTAAAACATTAAAACTGTTAGAAACAAATGGCCAGCAAACCATGTTAATAGGTGTAAGTTTTGCGTTGCTCGATTTTGCAGAAAAGTATCAGTTGCAATGTTACAATACAACTTTTGTTGAAACAGGAGGAATGAAGGGCAGAAGGGAAGAGTTAATCAGAGAAGATGTGCATCTGCAGTTGAAAAAGAGTTTTGGTGTTAAAGCAATCCATTCAGAATACGGGATGACGGAGTTGCTGAGCCAGGCCTATTCAACAGGCGAAGGATTATTCCGTTGCCCACCATGGATGAAAGTTTTGGTGAGAGATGAAGATGACCCGATGCACATCAGCACAACGGGAAAAGGTGCAATCAATATCATTGATCTTGCCAACATCTATTCCTGCAGTTTTATTGCAACGGATGATGCTGGCGAAGTATATGAAGATGGGAGTTTCAGAATAATGGGAAGAATGGATAACAGCGATATTCGTGGATGCAGCTTATTAGCTTTATAAAGGAGGTTATTGATTAAAATAAAGGACGAACATTCCGGTTCTGTTGTTTGAAGAGGCAAGCCAGATCATCTGTTATTATTCTTCAGCATTCCTGCGTGCAATTTAATTGCAGGATGCAGGAAGCAGCAAATTTTCAATAAAAGTATTGAAGAATGAGTTAGTAATTTCTGTTGTTCCAGCAGGTATTCTTACTATCCGGCAACCAGAATTGCTCCTGTAAGCCGCAATATTGCAGGGGTAAATGAAAAAAGCCGCAGTATCTGGTAGGTTGTTTCGAAAAAAAATTTTAATTTTTACTTCTGTTTATCCTACTATAATCCAAAACTATGAAACCATTTTCCACTGCTTTTAAAAGCAACCCCCGTTTAAAACAAATCCTGGCATTTGCTGCTGTTATTACCGTTTTATTTGTTGGTATTTGTTTAAACTTTATGATTGAATCGAAAGTTTTACACTCTGTAGAGGAGCATACTGTAAAAACCGATTCGGTTATTCAGCATGAAAAGTATCAACAGGTCATCGAAAAAACCATGTTTCTCATTACACAGAGCGATCATAACCTGGAAGATTATATTCAAACAGGTGATTTTTCAAAACTGACAGCCTATCATAAAAACAATGAAGTAATCAAACAAAGCCTGCAGCAGTTGAAAACAAGTTATACGGGATATGTGCCAAAATACCTGGTGAACATTTTTGTACATAAAGCAAATAACAGGGTTTTTCTGAATAAAGAAATACTCGAAGCTTACAGTATGAACGGCGCCACAGAGGCATTAGCGATTATTAACGGACCGGCAAATAAAAAAAATCTTGCAGAACTCAGCTATGGAGCCCAGGAGCTCATCAATACATTGAGTTCGAAAATTTCGTATTTAAACCTGGCCATTACAGCAGAAAAAACAACCATGCTCAACCTGGATAAGAACTGGAACATGGTTTCTTTGATTTTTATGTTGCTGATAGCTTTGCTGGTACTGTATAAAATGATTGAAACAACCCGGTTAAATGCGAATCTTTCTGTTGCTGTTCAAAAAGAGCACCAGGCAATGATGGTCAAAGATCAGTTTATTTCAAATGTTACACATGAATTGCGAACGCCTCTTAACTCCATTATCGGTTATACCAACCTGTTGTTGAAAAAAGAGCATACACAGGAAACAAAGCAATGGATTTATGCCATGAAAGTATCCGGCACCCTGTTAATGGAAGTGATCAATGATGTACTCGATTATTCAAAACTTGAATCGGGATACATCCAGTTTGCAAAAGAGCCGTTTCAACTGAGCAACGTGTTAAACAATCTGCAAAACGTTATGCAAAACCGTGCAGATAGTAAGAACCTTTCTTTTATCATTGAAAAAAATGATGAAATGCCGGCAGGTTTTATTGGTGATGAAAAAAAGTTAATGCAGATGCTCATCAATTTAACAGGGAATTCTATCAAGTTTACTGAAAGCGGAAGTATAAAAGTGCAGGTGGCTCTTTTGATGGAAGCAGAACATAAAGCATGGTTGCAGTTTGTAGTGACCGATACAGGTATTGGGATAGAAGAAAAAAAATTGCCGCATATTTTTGAACGTTTTTACCAAGTAGATTCGGGGTTGTCAAAAAAATATTTTGGAACCGGTTTGGGGTTACCCATTGTAAAACAATTAGTAGAAATGCAGGGTGGGTCTATCACTGCCACTTCAACTCCGGGAAAGGGAACAAGGTTTGAAATGAATTTGCCTTATGGAATTAACAGAGGCATAGCAGCAGAAGTTCCGGTTGAATACATGGAAGTGTTGCAGGAAATAAAAAAACAGGCGCAAAAGAAAATATTAATTGTAGATGATAATGAAATGAACCGGGACCTGCTTGGTTTTATTTTAAAAGAACATAACTATGCATTTGAAAAAGCTGAAAATGGATTGATCGCATTGAAAATGCTCAAACAGAACAATTACGATTTCATCATCATGGATGTGCAGATGCCGGAACTGAATGGAATTGAAACAACCAGAAAGATCAGGAGTGAATTAAAAATTCAAACTCCTGTTATCGGGTTAAGTGCTTTCAGCCAGCCGGAAGAACAAAAGATGAGTATCAATGCAGGTATGAACGCTTATCTCACCAAACCAATTGATGATGTAAAATTATTTGAGTTACTTGAATATTATAAAGACTGGAATACGCAATCCGTTGCATCGCCCATGAAATTAGTGAACATTGAATACCTCAACCGTATAACAGGTGGCAGTAAAGAGTATATTGAAGAGATCATCATAAAGGCTGCTGATTTACTGCCTAATGAAGTAAAAAAACTGCAGGATTCATTTAAAGCAGAGAATGCTGAACTGGTTAAAGAAGTGGCTCATAATATGAAAACAACATTGAGTATCCTGGGCGTAAAAGAATTTGTAGGCAACAAAGTAAAGCTTCTCGAAAAGAGTGATCTCTCAAAACCTGCGGAAAAAGCAACAATGAAATTATTGGTGGAAGAATTGGATGAATCAGTAAAGATTGTTCTGGAGGAACTGAAGGAATACTTAAAAGCAGCTTAACCCATATACGGCCCAAGAAAAATTCAAGAGCCAGTCATCGGTAAATGATCAATTCATCATCTTCCGTTACTTTTACCGAAACGATTGGATCATATGAACAAAGTTGTTGCCAATGCCGGTGAAGCAATACAAGATATTCCTGATGGAGCCATCCTCATGCTCGGTGGTTTTGGGTTGTGCGGCATCCCCGAAAACTGCATTTCAGCTTTAGTTAAAAAGGGAACAAAAAATTTAACCTGTATTTCAAACAATGCAGGTGTGGATGATTTTGGTATTGGGTTGATGCTGCAGCAAAAGCAGGTAAAAAAAATGATCTCCTCCTATGTAGGTGAAAATGCAGAATTCGAACGTCAACTGTTAAGTGGTGAACTGGAAGTTGAATTGATTCCACAGGGAACATTGGCTACAAGATGCATGGCTGCAGGTTATGGAATGCCTGCTATCTATACGCCTGCAGGTGTTGGAACGGAAGTAGCTATTGGTAAAGAAACCCGCAATTTTAATGGCAAGGAATATTTGTTGGAGTATGCATTTGATGCTGACTATGCTATTGTAAAAGCTTGGAAAGGCGATACAATGGGCAATTTGATTTTTAAAGACACAGCAAGAAATTTTAATCCATTGATGGCCATGGCCGGTAAAATAACCATTGCAGAAGTAGAAGAGTTAGTAGAGCCGGGCATATTACATCCCAATGCAATTCATACAGCAGGTATTTATGTGCACCGGATTTTTCAGGGAAGTAATTATGAGAAACGGAT
>JAYUTS010000273.1:0-5591 GCA_043754995.1 Chitinophagaceae bacterium | reverse complement strand
TGCTGTTAAAAAATAAGTCCATTTCATATGATTCATATTTAATTTAATAATTCTCTTCCATTTGTTATTTACCTGAATTCTCTGCTTCTTTCTTCGCATCCGATTTCATTTTTTCATTGGCTGTGATCATAAACTCAACACGTCTGTTTTTTGATCTGCCGTCTTCAGCATCATTTGAATACTTTGGTGAATTTTCTCCAAATGATTTTGGATTCATTCTTGAATTAGGAATTCCTCTGTCAATGAGATACATCATTACAGCATTTGCACGACGTTGTGATAATGCATCATTATATACATCTGATCCTTTGTTATCTGTATGCCCCTGAATTTCGATGTCTGTATCAGGATATTTTTTCAGAATAACAACCAGATCATTCAAACTGCTTTTCACTTCTGATTTTAGCAGTGATTTGTCGTAATCAAACAGGATTTTGCTTTCAAATTCAACTGCAATTCCTTCGCCTATACGTTCTACTGTTGCATTGGGAACTTGTTTTTTTATTTCTTCTGCCTGTTTATCCATTTTCTTACCAATTAATACACCAGCAGTACCGCCTACTGCAGCACCAATAATGGCCCCTAATGCTGTATTACCGGATGCTCTGCCAATGATTCCGCCAATAGCTGCACCACCAGTTGTACCAATGATTGCACCTTTTTGTGTTTTGGTCATTCCTTTACATGCTGCCAGTATCATACTTACAGCAACTAAAAAATATAGAACTTGTTTGCTCTGTCTCATAAAAAATAGTTTAATTAAGGCTGCATTGCCAAAGATTGTGCCAGTGGTATGAAATGTGGGTATTATACAATAGATAAAAAAGAATATACAAGGAACCGAAATGTATTGCTCCTTTTATTTAAGCTGTGGCAGAATACAAGATTATTTGTCAGGTATTGAATTAAAATCTCCTTCCGGGAAAATATTTTTGCAGCATGGCTTTGAAAGCTGAAGTATTTTTTATTGATTGAAATTCTTTTTGCGAAAGAATGGAATCAGCATCGCCATATTGCTGCTTCAATGCATTGTCAAGATTGCTGATGGCTTTTGCATCATTCTTTAATGAAGCATAACAAACAGCGAGATAATAACAGGCAGTTCCATTTTTTTGATCTTCTTTAATCAACCGTTCAAGATATTCAATTCCTTTCTGATAATTTCCCATCTCCGTATAAATCAGTCCGGCAAAAAGCAGCGGGTTGGCATAGGTTGAATCAATGTCCAACGCTTTGAGATAATAAGGTAATGCTTCGCTGAATTTCTTCTGCATGTAATACATATTGCCCAGGTTGTTGAAAGGCCGTATCAATAAATGATCTAATTCAGTTGCACGTAACAGGTATGCACGGGCTGAATCATAGGCTCCTGATTTGATAAATATAATACCAAGACTATTATACAAATCAGCTATTTCAGGTTTGAGATAAATGGCTTCACGCAAATATTTTATTGCAGAATCAAGCTCATTGATATCTCTGTACAAATCGGCCAGATCGTTCAGTACAGCAATGTTTTCATTATTAAATTTGTACGCTTCTTTATAATAGATCAACGCAGTATCAAAATTATTTTGTTTTTTATACAATAAGGCAATACTGTTATATGCCTGTGCATTACCCGGACTGAGGACTAATCCTTTTTGCAGATAATAAAGAGCAGAATCATATTTCCGGGTGCGTTCATAAACTGCTGCCAGGTTGGTTATATACATTGAATTGAGTGAATCAATGTTAACAGCGGTAAGAAAATATTTTTTGGCAGAATCGGTTTGATTACGCCTGTAATAATAAACGGCAATGGAATTATACGTTGCAGCATCAGCAGGATCAACAGCAATGGCTTTATTAAAATATACATTGGCTGAATCAGTTGCTTTTGTGTTTTGATAAAAGGTAGCCAGGCTGAGATAAGAATTTTTTGAAGCCGGGTTGAGATTGATCACTTTTTTATAATAAAATGCAGCAGAGTCCATTCGTTTACTCTGTTCAAATAATTTTGCCAGGTCAATATAAGGCTGTGTATAAGCAGCATCCATACTGATAGAGCGATGATAATAATGCAATGCTGAATCGCCCAGGTTGATTTCCTTATAAAAATTCCCCAGCAGCACATACACATATGCCTGATCAGGATAATAGTTCATACTCCTGAGATAAAACATACGGGCCGAATCGTATTTTTTTAAAGCTCCATATACTCTTGCCAATCCATTATAAGCATAAACAAAAGAAGAATCATATTGCAAACAGGTTTTGAAATATGCTGCAGCTTCTGAATACTTTCCTTTTTCTTTCAGCAGCCAACCCATATTATTTAAAGCAGAAACATTTTTAGGATCGAGCTGTAAAGCTTTAAGATAAAAGCCCTGTGCTTTTTCTGTTCTTCGTTGCTGGAATTCAAAATAACCAAGATCAACATACGCATCGGCGCTTTTAGGATCAACTTCAATAGCCTTTTCATAATAGATACGGGCAAGATCAAACCGTTTCATTTGCGCATATGCAAATGCCACAGTTGTATATGGATAACGCCACCTCGGCGCTTTTTTTATTGCCCTTAACCCGAAAATGATTGCACTGTCGGATCTTTTCAACTGCATTTGCAGTGCTGCAATGCTGTGTAAAACATAAGCAGCATTACTGTCAATAGCATAGGCCTGGTAAATAAGTGTTCTTGCCTCATGCATATCCGTAACCCTGTTCTTTGCATCAAAATAACTTCTTGCTTTAAAGAAATATAATTTGCCTAATAAACTTTTGATGAGCTCCGTATCTCCAGGATCAACGAGGGCAATTGCTTTACTGAGCATGGTTGCTACATTTCCAAAATCAAGACCGGCAATATATTCAAGCCGTTCAATGCCCGATTGAATTTCTTCAGTGCGTTGCGATTCGTCTAACTGCGTTCTGATCTGTTGAATGCCAAGTGCATCTTTGCCGCTGAGGTATAAATTAATTTTCCGTTGTGCAAAATTGATGAACTCTGCTGCCAGTGTTTGTCTTGCATCAATGGTGAGTACATTATCAGGATACAATTTATGAAGTTGATTATAATAGTAGTCAGCCGAACTGTCGCCGGTGAGTTTCAATTTTTTGACAGATTGATTAAACTGATTGTAGATCACTGCCACATTACTGTCAACCAGCAAAGCGCCACGGCCACGTACATTCAGTACCATTTGATTCACTCCCCCATCTCCGTTACCGGCCGACAGGTTTTTACTCATTTCCCATTGTCTGAAATAGGCACTGTCAACAATCGCCAACGGTCGTTGCCCAACTTCATCACAACAAATAAAAGGCTCCTGCTTTTTTTTATACTTCTGTATGGCTAATGTTGGCACTTTACCCAATACATACGATCTTAATTCAACCAGTGTAATAACACCATCTTTCCCTTCATAACCATCGGCCCAACCGGCTAAGCCATCAACAAGATAATACGTAAACAATCCGTGCCCGTTTCCGATAGTAGCATCTTCCATTGATTCCTGTCCGGCACCCGTGGCCAGCATAATAATTTCACCTGCTTTTCTTTCAGATATAGCAGAGTTGAGAATCTGTTGTCCGCCTTCACCACCGGGTAATTCATTGGTACGGCAGGCATCCATGATGAGAAATATTTCTACCTGCTTCCTGCTTAATTCAGCAATGCGGCTTTTAAGATTGTATAATTGAATACTGCCTGTTACGATATAATTATTTTTATCGCCTGCAGGATTACAATCGTAGGTAAGAAAAAAATATTCATCCTGGTTGATGGCATCGCCATGCCCGGCGAGATAGATGTACAGCCGGTCACCGGCTTTCATGTTTTTTTGACGCATCCATGCCATTCCTTTTACCCAGAAATTAGCAGCAGTGGCATCTTCATTAATGAGGTACAGAATATGATCATCGGCCAGGCTTCCTGCCCCGGCCGATTTAAGAAAATCTTTGAATAACTCTGCATCACTATCTGCATATGATAAGGGGCGGATATGCTTGTAACTGGAAATGCCAATAATCATGGCATAGCTCTGGCTACCCTTCACAAAGTTGGATGTGTCAGTTTTTGGCAGTGAAACCTGTTGCTGCGACAGCAGCATTCCCGGTGTATGTAGAAAAAATGCTGTTAGCAGAAATACAAAAGCAAAACAATTTCTCATATATTAGAAGGCTAAAGTACAGTTTCAGTTTTAATAAGCCAAGCAAACCATTAATGCAACCACACAAAATAAACCCAAAAAGGAAGAACAGGTTTCAATTCATAAAAAAGGCTTACCGTTGGTCACATGCTTTTTATTTCAAGTATCTCTTTAAACGGGACACTATCCTGGCCACGCTCTCAGTTTTCTTAGTGATAGCAATGCTTGGTTTAATTCCATTAGATTCCGGCATCCTCAATCCTTTCAAGACTGCTTTAAAAGACCTCGATTTTAATGATATCTCCTATTCTGCATTAAAAAAGAATTCTGAAACTCCTTTTGATAACAGAATAATTATCCTAAATATAGGCAATGCTGACAGGCAGGGACTTGCAACCATGATTGAAAAAATAAGGGCTGCAAAACCAAAAGTGATTGGACTGGATGTGGTTTTTAATGGCCCCCGTGAGCCTACTCCTGATTCTTTATTAAGTAAAGTAATCAATACTACTCCTAATCTGGTTATTGCGTCCTCCATTATTTGGAATGACACAACTATTAAAGGAACCAAGAAAGAGAAATTGAACATAGGCTATTTTGGAGCCAGCACTTCAAACAGGGGTTATGTAAATTTAATAGGTGAAAATGTTGGTACCATCAGGACTTTTTCCCGGTCAGAAATCGTTGGGGGGGAAAAATGCCTGAGTTTTCCATCTGCAATTCTTTCAATAGCCAACAATCAATCATTTCAAGAATTGTTCAATCGAAAAAAAGAATTTGAGACAATAAATTATACCCGGAGAGAGGAAAAATATATGCTTCTTGAAGGCAATGATTTGTTAGAAGACAAAATTGCCACAGATTTTTTTAAAGATAAAATTGTACTGATGGGCTACATCAATCCAGACCCCTTTAATATAGAGGACAAACATTTTACGCCCATGAACAACAACTTTGCAGGCAAATCCATTCCCGATATGAACGGGATTGTGATACATGCCAACGTTCTTTCGATGGTGCTTGATGCTAATTATATCAAGGATATACCCAAATGGCTTTTCTGGTTGATCACCATCCTCGTTGCCTGGTTGCATGTTGCACTCTTTATGCGTTATTATATTGAGGAACATATCTGGTTTCACCTGGTAGCTAAAATGGCACAGATCTTTTTTGCTATACTTTCTGTTTATATCGGTATCCAGTTCTTTACCTGGTTTAATTTAAAAATTGATACAAAAATTTCACTTATAGTTATTATCTTGGCAATCGATATTATATATTTTTACGAGGCGCTTGCTGTTTGGTTACACACCAGATTTGGTTTCCATACCAATTTTCACTCAAAATCACATTAGTATGAAATTAATTCAAACGCTTCTTTTTCTCGCTTTTTTCAGCATCAGCATGCAGGCTCAAAAACCAAATTCATTTCTCATTTATTCAGTAAAGGGAACAGTAACA
>JAYUTS010000272.1:0-5596 GCA_043754995.1 Chitinophagaceae bacterium | reverse complement strand
GTTTACGGTTGCATAAATTTACAAACTAGTTTCGCATAAATCAATCAAAAAACTGTTTACCCTGGAAAATACCCCTTTACACGGATAGTTTCTCTTGTTCTAAAGCCTCTTTTGAAGGAAATAAGGAAATCATTAGATTTGCATCACTTATTTCAGGTCTATGATTGTTTAAGTGGTTTTGCTCACACTTTTCTCCAAATTTCAACGAACCATCTTCGTTAGTGATCTTTTTTTATTAATTTATTTCACCAATGACCACTCAACCGAACAATCAGAACAGGTTATCTTATATATTTAAAACTATCAAACAATCACTTAACGGTGAAGAGCAGGATTATACACAAGGCAGCATCCGCAAAGCAGTTTTTCTGTTAGCCATCCCCATGATCCTTGAACTGAGCCTGGAAAGCGTATTTGCAGTTGTAGATATGTTTTTTGTTGGTAAGCTCGGGCAAAATGCCATTGCTACTGTTGGATTAACTGAATCAGTGATCACCATTGTTTATTCCATTGCCATTGGATTAAGTACGGCAGCCACCGCTGTTGTTGCCAGGAGGATTGGTGAAAAAAATCCTGAAGCTGCAGCCCATGCTGGTGCACAATCCATTATCATTGCAATCATTGCAACCATCGTCCTCAGTATAGCAGGGATTATTTTTGCAGCGGATGTTTTACGCTTAATGGGTGCCAGTGATGAAGTTGTAAAAGACGGTGCTGTGTTTACACGTATCATGTTAGGCGGGAGTGTAGCTATTATGTTACTCTTTCTCATCAATGGCATTTTTCGTGGTGCAGGCAATGCAGCGATGGCTATGAAAAGTTTGTGGATTGCCAGCATCATCAACATCATTCTCTGCCCCATTTTTATTCATTATTTTGGTTTAAAAGGTGCAGCCATTGCTACGGTTATTGGCCGCAGTACCGGGGTGCTGTATCAATGTTATCATTTGTTTAAAGGCAGCGGCATCCTAAAATTTCATAGGCATCATTTTAAATGGGATGCGCCAATTATTCAATCTATTATAAAAATTGCATCACCTGCCACGCTTCAATTTATTATTGCAAGTGGCAGTTGGATCGTTCTTGCCAGGTTGGTGGCAGAAACAGGTGGCACCACTGCATCAGCAGGTTACCAAATTGCTATACGCAATGTGGTGTTTTTTATTTTACCGGCCTGGGGTTTAAGTAATGCTGCAGCAACATTAGTGGGCCAAAACCTGGGTGCCAAACAACCTCAAAGAGCTGAGCAAAGTGTACTGCTTACTGCAAAATACAATGCCATCTTTATGGGTTTTGTAATGCTGTTGTTTTTATTTTTTGCAACACCCATCATAAAAATATTTACGCAGGATGTTGCTGTAATAAATTATGGTGCTCAATCCCTGCAAATTATGGGTGCCGGTTATATCTTTTATGGTTTAGGAATGGTAATGATACAGGCATTGAATGGTGCAGGCGATACCAAAACGCCTACGATCATCAACTTGGTTTGTTTCTGGGCATTTCAAATTCCCTTAGCTTATTTTCTTGCCAAGGGATTAGATTGGAAATCAACCGGTGCATTTATTGCCATCCCTGTTGCAGAAACATTGATTGCATTGGTAGCCTGGTATTATTTTAAAAAAGGGAAATGGAAAGAAGTGAAAGTATAAAGCGGCCCCCTCTGGCTCCCTAAGACGCTTTGGTCTTGGTTTAAAACCCAAAGGGAGAGAAAACCCTGACACAGCCCTTGCTTTTTTAAAAGAAAATGTAAGTTGACAATATCTTACTGAGATTAGCTGATTAAATTTAAAGTGACTGAAGCAGTTCGGTGACTTTTGTTTTGATATAGTCTCTCACTTTATTAAAGTCTTCAGGCTCCATATGTTTGGGGTCAGGAATTTCCCAATCAATAAATTGTTTGGCGGGCATCCAGGGGCAGGCGTCACCACAACCCATTGTTACCACTGCATCAAATGGAGCATACTGTTCAACTTCCTGTAAAGATTTTGAATCATGTACCGACAGGTCATAATTCAATTCCTTCATTGCTGCAATGGCTTTGGGATTAACAATACCACTTGGTTTGCTGCCTGCGCTATAAGCTTCTACTAAATCGCCGCCGATGATCTTTGCAAAAGCCTGGCTCATTTGAGACCGGTTGCTGTTTTCAACACAAACAAACAATAATTTCTTTTTCATATAAAAAATAAAAGATAAAATTACTGTAATCATCTGTAACAGCAGTGTTATCTTACGATGATCTATATAAAAAGCATTCCTTTTATTATTAAAAAAAATTTCCTCTCAACAATTTTGTTAAGGGCTCTTCTTTTTCAATCAATCGATCCAGTAAGATGGCCTGGTTCATGGCACGCTTATAATTATGCCCCGGATATTTTGCACCATAATATACATCATCATTCAAATGATCGGTTAAAAAACGGATGGCCTGCATGTAGATCATAAACTCACCGGCATAAAAGAATGCATTCTTTTCTGTATCGGTTAATTCGTGTTGCATTTCATTGTAATAACCACGCACAATGGCTTTATAAAAATCTTCCCGTACTTCAATCTTACTGAAATCCTGTTCTTCTTCACTTACAGGAGAGAGATAGGTACGCATCATATCGCCCACATCGCTGATGAAATAACCAGGCATCACTGTGTCCAAATCAATGACACATAAGCCTTTTCCCTGCTCATTAAACAACACATTGTTGATCTTGGTATCATGATGCGTAACTCGCAGCTTAAATTCAGGGTTCAGTGTAATACGTTTATATTCTTCTGCAACAGTTGAATGCTTCACCAGTTTCTTAATCAGGGCATCACACTCTTTTATCCGTTGCTTGTTTCCCTGTTCCAAAGCTGTTGTAAACTGTTGATAGCGGAGTGTAAGATTATGAAAGGAAGGAATGGTAATGCGAAGTTGGTGAATATCCAGGCCGCTCAGCAATTTGGTGAAGCGTCCGAATTGTTTTGCTGCTTCAAACGCCTGCCCCGGAGTTTCAACCACATCTTTTGAAAACGATCCTTCTACAAAAGGAAACATGCGAAAGAATCCTTCATCTTTTACATAAACAAGTGTTGCTCCATCGTTTGAAACAACGGGTGCAACAAATTTATATTCAGGGTGATGCTGTTTCAGGTAATTGGCAGCAAGGTCAATATTGTAAGCAATATCTTCCGGTTCTTTAAACACCAGGTCATTTACACGTTGTAATATATATAAATTCCCTTCGGTGGTTATTTTCCAGGTACGGTTAATCAGGCCGCTTCCAAAAGCTTCCATCTTCAGGGTGTTATCTGTTAAACCAAAAGCCTGTAAAACTGATTGCGACATGATATGCTGCTGTTCTAAAAAAGTATAAGTCATGTTTAAATTCTCTGGCAATTATACCATCTTGATTTATTAAATAGTCCAACGGACTATGAGGAAATCTTAGATGGTATTATACCGATAGCAAATAGTTTGGACTGGTTTTTATGTTACATCGGTATAATGTACAAGTTACGCAATGATCTTTCTCCAACAGCATCACTTTTACATCAACCGCCGCAATTAATAATCATCATGTAAGGCAAATACAGGCTTGCGGTACATCCATTGTCCGCTGGTAAAATCAGGAAACTCTACTGTTGCATTTCCTTTTTCAATGGAGAGTTCACTCAAAGGTGTAATGGCACTCCATGCTGCTGCATCATACACATCCATTGCGGTTGCTGTTTTACGTTTCACCGATTCAATAAATGAATGGATCACATAAAAATCCATACCACCATGACCGGAGCCTTGTGCTTCTTTGCTCCATTTTGCCCATAACGGGTGATCATATTTGTCCAGCCATGTTTTTGCCTCATCCCATTGGTGTGATTTTGATTTTCCTTCAATATGCATTCCTTTATTTACATCCATCCAAATTCCATTAGTGCCTTGAACTCTAAAGCCTAATGAATAGGGCCGTGGCAAGTTAGTATCATGCTGCAATAAAATAGTTTCGCCATTGGCACAGCTAATAGATGTTGTTACAACATCACCTAACTTAAAATTAATTTTTGCATTAGGGTGGCTTTCGCCACAATCTTTAACTATATAGTTGTGCAGCCCTCTTGCTTTTGAAGAGAATGAACTGAGGTTCACAAAACGGTTGCCCCTGTTGATGTTGATGTAATGTGCAATGGGCCCAATGCCATGCGTTGGATACAAATCGCCATTACGATGAACAGAGTGATGTGTTCTCCATCTTGCTTCGCTCCATCCTTTATCACCAAATTCACAACCTTCTCCATAAGCTGAAATGCCATTATTAAATTTCACAGCCCGTAAATCATGCTGATAGCCGCCTTGTAAATGCACCAACTCACCAAACATTCCCTGGCGTACCATGTTTAATACAGCCATCACATCACGCCGGTAACATACGTTTTCCAACATCATTACGTGAGCGTCATTTTTTTCTGCTGCTTTTACTACATCCCAATGATCTTGCAGTGTAATACCTATCATTACTTCACTGCCAATATATTTTATTCCTGCTTCCAGCGAATCAATAATCATTTCTTTGTGCCACTCCCAAGGAGTTGCAATAATGATAGCATCCAATCCTTTTATCTCCAGCATCTTTTTCCATGCATATAAATCGCCGGTAAAAATCTGCGGCATTTTTTTACCACTCTTATTAATGATGGCTTTTGAGCTGGTTAACATGCGGTCGTCAATATCACAAATAGCTATCAGTTCCACATCATCACGCCTTAATACAAGATCAAGATGATTTTGACCACGCAAGCCCACACCAATCATGGCTACTTTCACTTTAGGGTCTGCAAACGAAGCAAACAAATTACCTGTTGGCAATACAGCAAGCGACGCCGCTGTGATCCCTGTATTTTTTATAAACGATTTTCTATCCATATATTCCTTTTTTACAATTGATATTATTTCATTTTCTCAGTTACAAATCATTTAAAGTCCTGCTTAAATTTAAAACATTTAATTTATCTGTAAAGGTTCCTGGAAACAGCAGGATAAATATTACTCATTAAACACACCAGCTTCTGCCAAAGCCGCATACTGCAACCCATCATGTGCGGAGTAAATCACAATTTTAAAGTAACGAAATATTTTTGGCGAAGTTAAACGTATGATTTGCTGACCGGCATAATCTTTTAATTGATGATTGCCTAAACTTTCCCAGTTTGTATTATCATTACTGATCAGGAGTTCAATATCTTTTACTTTTCGTTGACCACTTCTTTGTGTAAGCGTAAACCCTTTTGCCGGTAACATCTGCTTCATGTCTGCTATAAGGTAATGCGGCGGCTGAGCAGCATTTGAACTCCATCGGGAATGCCAGTAAGTAGTAATATCCTTATCCAGAATATTAGATGCTTTTCCATTTTCACTTGAGGTTTCTTCAGAGCTTGATCCAATGAGTTCCCAATTGGTTTTGTTGTATTCATCTTTCAATCCAAAATCAATTACAGGAATACCGGCTATAAATTCATACCCATAGGAGTTCCAGGAATTATTTCCATTTTCATGATGCAGGATAATGCTGAACTCATAGGCCATATTATCTTTTTCCCTGAACTCGTTAAGCGGCATGCT
>JAYUTS010000271.1:0-5610 GCA_043754995.1 Chitinophagaceae bacterium | reverse complement strand
GCATCATTTTCTACATCAATGAAGACACAGCTAAATATAAATGGCCGTGGATGACGGGTCCTGAAATGCAGGTACTGGATAATAGTTGTCATCCCGATTCAAAAATTATCAAACACCGTGCAGGGGATTTGTATGACTTGATTACATCAGCTCCTGAAACGGTAAAACCGGCATTGGCATGGAATCTTGCAGAAATCAAATCACTAAACGGAACACTTGAATTTTATCTCAACGGCACTAAAATAGTTACAACTACCATGTGGGATGAAGGATGGAAAAAAATGATTGCAGGCAGTAAGTTTAAAACAATGAAGGATTTTGGCACGTATAAAAAAGGGCGAATTGGCCTGCAGGATCATGGAAACAATGTATGGTTCCGGAATATCAAGATTAAGAGGTTGTAAAACTGCATCAGCAGCTATGACAGTTAAAGAAAGGCCACAATAAAATTGTGGCCTTTCTTTAACTATTCATTTTCAAAACAATATTTAGATTGCATATAAAAAATGAAATATTTTCATACGATAGCAGCTTTGTTTATTGTTATACATCTGAATGCGCAGCAGAAAGAAACCATCGAGCAGTATTGTGCAATGAAAATATATTGGGGAGGAATCCTTACCGAAGCGACAATAGAGATCGATTACGGGCAGGCAGGATTTACAGGTTTCCGTAACAGGTTAAAAGATACAATTACGGGAAAGCTCATCAAATTCAAATCCCCGGTTGAAGCATTGAATTATATGGGAAAGCAAGGGTGGAAGCTTGTAAATACAGTTTCGAATAGTACAGATAACAGTTCTTACATCTATATATTTAAAAAAGAGATGCTAATACTTGCAACGAAAGAATAGTATTTAACTAAAAGAGGGCCGGTGTACACACGCCCTCTTTTAGTTAAGCCACTGTTGATCGCTGACCAACAGGAAAAACAACCAGCTTTTTTTATTATGCCTGTGTATTCAAATCGCTTTTTACTTGCCAATGTTGGTCGCCGACCAACATGAAACAGTTCATTTAGTTCTTTACTTCACTTTGCATCAGCGTTACACTGCGGTTAATAAACTCCGTAAGTTGATTTCCTTTAAGTAACCCCTGCGACAGTAAAGCAAGATCGGCCAGGTTATAAACCATTTCTTTTCCTGTTTCTTTATTCGCCAATATTTTTTTGTACAAAGGATGATTGCCGTTAACGGTTAATTCAACTTCATCGGGCATGGATGCATAAAAGCTTCCCATCGGTCCGCTCATATGAGCCATGTCTTTCATGCGACGCATCATTTCTGGTCTTGTTGCAATTACAGGTGGTGCATCAACACTCAAACCTTTCACTTCCACATTCAAATGCAGATCGGTCAACTGCAGATTGAACATTTCTTTCAATTCAGACACTTCATTTTCTGTTAATACACTTTTGATCTCGTCTTGTTGATCAATGAGATTATCAGCAATGTCAGCATCAATCCTTTTAAAGACCACATTCTCCCACTTCATTTCCATATGGTTGATGAAAGCTGCGTCAATCATGGTATCTAATTGCAGAACTTTATACCCTTTGTCTTCAGCTGTTTTGATGAAAACATTTTGTTGTTCCGGTTGGGTTGAATAAAGCAATACCAGTTTACCTTCTTTATTTTTTTGTAATACCTCTGCTATGGTGCGATATTCTTCCAGTGTATAATAGCTGTCAGTATTCACCACTTTCATAATGTGGAACTTACCTGCTTTTTCTAAAAACTTATCATCCGTGAGCATACCGTATTTCACAAACAGGCCAAGACTTTCCCATTTTTCTTCAAATCCTTTCCGGTCATTTTTGAAAATCTCTTCCAGCTTATCAGCAACCTTCTTTGTAATATGCGAATTGATCTTTCTTACGTTCGGATCACCTTGTAAATAGCTGCGGCTTACATTGAGTGGAATATCCGGACTGTCAATAACACCATGCAACAGCATTAAAAATTCAGGAACAATATCTTTCACTTCATCGGTAACAAAAACCTGGTTACTATAGAGCTGAATTTTATCTTTCTGCATTTCATAACTCTGCTTGATCCTTGGAAAGTATAAAATACCTGTAAGATTGAACGGATAATCAACATTCAAATGAATCCAGAAAATCGGGGGTTCGCTGAAAGGATACAGTTCTTTGTAAAAATTCTGATAATCTTCTGCAGTTAATTCAGATGGTTTCCGAACCCATAGCGGATGAGTATTGTTGATCTGTTCTTCTTCATAAAAAACAGGAACAGGTAAAAACTTACAGAAACGTTTCAGGATGCCTTTCAAACGGTCATCATCTAAAAACTCTTTGCTTTCATCATCAATGTAAAGGATGATATCTGTACCACGTTCAGTTTTTGCTGTGGTTTCTTCCAGTTGATATTCAGGACTACCGTCGCATTCCCATCTTACGGCTGATTCATCCTTAAAACTTTTGGTAAAGATTTCTACTTTCTTACTCACCATAAAAGAAGAGTAAAACCCCAGGCCAAATTTGCCGATGATGGCATTTTCATTTTGACCCTTGTATTTCTGTACAAATTCTTCAGCGCCGGAAAAAGCTACCTGGTTAATGTATTTCTCTACTTCTTCAGCTGTCATCCCAACACCGTTGTCGGAGATGGTAATGGTCCCTGCTTCTTTGTTGAGTTTTACCGTCACCTTTAACTCACCCAGTTCCCCTTTTGCTTCACCAATGGAAGAAAGTGTTTTGATTTTCTGAGTGGCATCCACTGCATTGCTCACCAGTTCACGAAGAAAAATTTCATGATCGCTGTAAAGAAATTTCTTGATGATGGGGAAAATGTTTTCCGTTTGTACACGTATACTTCCTGTTTGCATAAAATCTGTTTAGGCCGCAAGGAACAAAAAAAGTACCAGTACACTTTATTATGTCATATTGACAAATACTTTTAACGATGAATAAAGAAATAGTCGTTTATTCAAACCCTTTCCCTGCCTGATTTTTCATACCTTCGCCGCTTCAAATTTCAGATAGTATGATCAGTGCAAGAAATATCACCCTCTCTTACGGCAAGCGGGTATTGTTTGATGAAGTGAATATCAACTTCACCAAAGGGAACTGTTATGGTGTAATTGGAGCCAACGGAGCCGGCAAGAGTACATTTTTAAAGATCCTGAGCGGGGAAATTGAGCCCAACAAAGGAACAGTGGAAATAACTCCCGGAGAACGTATGGCCGTGTTGAAGCAAAACCATTTTGAGTTTGATGAACAAACCGTTTTGAATGCAGTGCTGATGGGCCACAAGAAAATGTGGGAAGTGATGCAGGAAAAGGATGCCATTTACATGAAACCCGACTTCAACGAAGAAGATGGTATGCGTGCAGGGCACCTGGAAGCTGAGTATGGCGAAATGGGTGGTTATACATCAGAAAGCGATGCGGCTAGTTTTCTAAGCGGCCTTGGTATAAAGGAAGAATATCTCCAGAGTTTAATGAAAGAGATTCCAAGTAACTTAAAAGTTCGGGTTTTGCTGGCGCAGGCTTTGTTTGGTAATCCCGATATTTTATTATTAGATGAGCCTACCAACGGCCTGGATATTGAAACCATCGGTTGGTTGGAGAATTTCTTAGCTGACTACGAAAACATTGTATTGGTAGTAAGTCACGATCGTCACTTTTTAGATTCTGTGTGTACGCATGTGGCCGATGTGGATCGTTCGAAGATTAAAACCTTTACCGGCAACTACACTTTCTGGTATGAAAGTAGTCAGTTGATGGCAAAACAAATGGGTGATAAGAATAAGAAGACGGAAGATAAGCGCCAGGCCCTGATGGATTTTATTGCACGATTTTCTGCGAATGCGTCAAAAAGTAAACAGGCCACTTCCAGGAAAAAAGCATTAGAGAAATTAACATTGGATGAAATAGAACCAAGCAACAGAAAATACCCCGGAATTATTTTTCAACCCCTGCGTGAAGTGGGTAACCAGATCCTGCATGTTGAAAAATTAAAGAAAACGGTTGATGGCCGTGTATTATTTGATAAAATAAACTTTACGGTTAATAAGAATGATAAGATTGCCTTTGTAAGTAAAGATCCATTGGCAGTCACTCATTTCTTCAATATCATAAATGCAGAAGAAATTGCTGATCATGGAAGTTATGAATGGGGAACAACCATTACGAAAGCTTATTTACCGGTTGAACATAATAGTTTTTTTACACATGGTTTGAATTTGATGGAATGGTTACGCCAGTATGTGCCAAGCCATGTAACCGATGCCGATGAGCCTTTCCTGCGTGGATTCTTGGGAAAGATGTTATTCAGTGGCGATGATATTATGAAGAAGACCAATGTACTGAGCGGAGGAGAGAAAGTGCGTTGTATGGTTAGCAGGATGATGATGCAGAATCCCAATGTTGTTGTTCTTGATCAACCAACTAACCACCTTGATCTGGAAAGCATTCAGGCTTTCAATGAACAGTGTATGGAGTACAAAGGAATCGTGTTGATGACTTCGCATGATCATACGTTCATGCATACAACTGCAAATCGTATTATTGAATTAACACCTGCCGGTATTATTGATCGTTTAACAACCTTTGATGAGTACCTGGAAGATGACAGGGTAAAACAATTGCAACTGGAAATGTATGGTGAAGCTGTAATAGCATAAAAGATCAACATATTAAATGATAAAAGGCCCTGGATTATTCAGGGCCTTTGTTTTAAAATTGTTTTCAAAAAAAGAGGCAATATTCATTTGAATATTGCCTTCTGTTAGAAACCAAGAGACCCGAAATTATTTTACAAAGCGGTGAACTTCAGCAGAACCATCAGCATTGATGATCTGTAAAGTATAAACGCCAGTTGGGAAAGAGTTCATATCAATTGTTTGTTGCATTGAAGTTGTAGCGATTTGCTTTACAACAGTACCCGTTGCAGAAAGAATTCTTAACTGGCGGCTATCATTGTTAAAGAACTGAACAAGAATAGTACTGCCACCTAAGCCACCAACCAGGGTTTGTTTTCCACCATTTCCCTGTTTTACAACATTGGAGAAATTCATTTTAGTATCGAAGTCAACCTGCTGTAAACGGTAGTAATACATATTGCCGGTTGCCAGTTTATCTTCAAAACGATATTGAGTTACATCAGCAGTAGTTCCCTGTGCAGCAACTTTACCAATTGTTTCAAAACGTGCTCCATCAACAGAACGTTGCACATTGTAATGCGAGGCGTTATTTTCCTGCATTGTATTCCACTCTAAAAGAGCTGTAGTGGTATTTGTTCTTTTTGTTGTAAAGCCACCCCAAACCACAGGAAGAGGACCAACGGCTGCTGAATTTTCAAATCCAAATTCAATTAATTGTCCTTCAGAGGCATTGCCCATGGTGCCCGCTAATGTGGCGGTACCTGTTACAACAAACCCATTTGTTAAACTGGAAGAAGCAATATACCAGTTAGAAGTTCCGGCATTATTGGTGCGCCCATAGCTGCCACTCACCTGCACGCCTTCAATAGTGAGGTTTGATATTGTGATTGCAGAGGTGTTATTCTGTGTTTTTACCAACAGAGTTAAAAGATTAATACTGTTAGCAGTTGCTGTTTTTGAATCTGCAGTTAACTTGCCAGTTACATTT
>JAYUTS010000270.1:0-5656 GCA_043754995.1 Chitinophagaceae bacterium | reverse complement strand
TCAGATTCTTTTCTAATGAAATCGTCAATAATTGCTTTTTTAATTCTTCAGGGTGATCCGTTTTAAATTTCCAGGTTGTGTTATTAATACGTGTGCCATTTTTAAATTGATTGAAGATTGTTTCATCTACATCTTCTTTCAGTTCAAGTATCACTTCTCCTGCATGAACTTTTTTCAGCAAATTCGATAGCTGATCATCTGCTACAATCGATCCTTTATTAATGATAATCACACGATCGCAAATAGCCTGCACTTCCTGTAAAATATGCGATGAAAATAAAACTGTTTTGTTTTGCCCCAGTTGTTTGATCACTTCACGAATTTCAATAATCTGGTTGGGGTCAAGTCCGCTTGTTGGTTCATCAAGAATCAACACTTCAGGATCATGAATCAATGCAGCGGCTAAACCAACACGCTGTTTATATCCTTTTGAAAGCTGACTGATTTTTTTATGTGCTTCAGGTGTTAACCCAACTTGCTCAATTGTTTGTTGGATTTTGTTTGTTGGATTTTGAATACGATGAACTTCTGCAATAAATTCTAAATACTCTCTCACATACATTTCATAATACAATGCATTGCTCTCAGGTAAGTAACCTATTTTTTGTTTGATGATTATTGGATTTTCTTTTACATCTGCACTACACACAAAAGCATTTCCTGATGTTGGTTGCAGGTAACCGGTGATCATTTTCATGGTGGTACTTTTACCCGCACCATTGGGCCCGAGAAAACCAACAATCTCTCCTTTGTTTACTTTAAAAGAAATACCGTTCACTGCTTTTTGCTCGCCGTAAATTTTTACCAGGTTCTTTACCTCAATGGACATGCTTTTGAGTTTGTGTCAAAAATAAAAGAAATAATGGAAAGGCATCAATCATTAATAGATCAGCAGTACCGTTCCTTTTTGGTTATAGACTTTACTGTTGCGTTTGTATTGAATTATCCAACTGTACAAACCGGGAGGCCCCTTTTGATTATTGATAGTGCCATCCCATCCGTTACTGAGTAAAGTGGAAGTAAAAATCAGTTGCCCCCAGCGGTTAAAGATTTTAAAATTGAATTCTTCAATCTGGAAGAATGCTTTGGCAAACAGTATATCATTCAGCCTGTCTTTGTTTGGTGTAAATGCATTGGGCACAAAAATCTTGTCTGCACAATCTTTATAGTCAATGATGATATCATCCGTAGCAACACCACAACCATTTCCAACGGCAACAAGATATGTTCCGGAACTTGTAACTATAATAGAAGAATCTGTGCTGTTAGAGCTCCACAAATAAGCTTCAGCCAACGGGTGAGTTGCATTTAAAGTTACCGGCTCATTGTAGCAAACGGAAGTATCATTCCCAAGATTAACAGTAGGAGTAAAGTTTCTTGTAATGGCAAAACTATCCATGCGTTTACATACGCCATCACTTGTAAGCAGCGTATATATTCCTGTATTTGATAAAGTACGTTGTGCTGAATTGTTGCCATCGTTCCATAAAAAAGAACTGGCAGTTGGTTGCTGTGCATCAACAAAAAGTGTTTGCGCATCACATAACAACGTATCAAGTGGTATTACTTTTTGCAGTTGATTGGGTTGAACAGTTGCTGCAATGGATGCTGTGCTGTTACAGCCACCATTTGTAACAACATCCAGTGTATATATTCCAGCATCGGTTACGGAAGCATTTGGTATGAGTAATGTATCATTGTTTACTGAAAAATTAACAGCAGCTTTCTTCCATAAATATTGCAGTGCACCTGCTGTAGTTGAAATACGGAGCGTATCTTTTTCACAAACAGGCTGGTTACTTTGTAATACCGGAACAACAGGTGCGTAAACATTGAGCGGTATTAAAGGAGAAACGGAGCGGCAATTTGTTGAGTTAATAAATCCGGTTTCTGCAACCAGCAAACGATAATTACCGCTATTGCTCACCTGTACATTGTTGATTGTATAATTTGTTGTAACAGCACCTGGAATATTTACCCATCCGGTGCCATTATTGAACTGCCATTGATACACAGGATTGAGATAAAATCCAGCGGCAACATTTCCAGCAAAAGCAATCGTTGTTCCAACGCAGGTATTACTGCTGTTTTGATAAGTACCGTTAACAACCGGTGCAATGGCCGGGCCGCACAGGGTGAATTCAATATCATCCAGACAAAGATCATTACCTGCGCCTCCGGGTTGATTGTTAAAGATGCGTAACACAACAGAAGTTTCACCGGCAGGCAGTGCAAAATTAAATCCGTATTGTGTCCATGTAAAAGAAGTGAAACGAGGAATGGCAGGTGTAATAAAACTTGCCAGCACAGTTCCTGAAACAGCACTGCTGATTTCAAAACGCAGCACCGGATCAAGCGGATCAGTAAAACCAAGTTTGATGAGGTTGGCGGCCCATGCAGAAAAGTAGAGCTGTGAACCGGAGCAGAGATTATTAACCCCGGTTTCATAAAATTTGCCTGCAGTAAAATCGGCATTTACAATCATCATATTACCGCCTGAATGATCATTACCAACATGCCAGGAAGCAAACTGCGGACCGCCGGAAGCAAGATCGGCAGTTGTTTTACGGATACCGTATTCACCATCCTGTATAAGTCCCAAAGAATCAAATGTATAAGTTGTAATACCAGGGGGGAGTCTTGGCCCGGTTAATGGAGAATTGATACCGCCTCCGAAATTTTCATAAAACAGCACATTGCCTGAACATTGTGCTGAACTTTTAATATGCATCAGCAGGGAAAAGCAAGTAAGTAAAAAAGAGTTGGAAACGAACTTTTTCATTATTTAATAAACAGCTCTAAAAATAGCAATTAATGTAAATCAAAAGCCCTTGTTGAAAAACAAGGGCTTAATAAAAAACCAACCATATGAACAGACATCGAACTAACCAATAGGGCAAGGTTCTAGTTCTTTCAATATAAAAGACCAGCCAAAGAATACTTTCGCTGCTTAGATGAAAATATTTCTTAGTCCTCTAACTCCTCTGAACTTTCGGGCAGATGATCATACTCGCCTTTGAAGGCATAATACCCAAAGATGACAATTCCGATAGCTATGGGGATGAATACTCCCACAAATACACCCCATTGAATTTTAGTATCGATGTTTGGTTTGGCAGCAATTTCTTCTAAAGCCGTTTTAATGAGGTAGAAGCTGGCCAGTGGACCGAAAGCCATCCAGATAATTCCTGCCCATCGTTTTATTTTATTCATAATTATATAAGTTGAATTTACTGTGTGAATGATGAGTTAGCATTTAAGCACATATAAGATTTTAGTGTCCGGCCTCCCTTAAAACTAATTCCTTTTCCTTTGCCCTTCTCCTTTTGGAGAAGGTGTCCGCCAACTGGCGGACGGATGAGGTGAGAGGGATTG
Organism: Chitinophagaceae bacterium; assembly: GCA_043754995.1. Classification (GTDB taxonomy): domain Bacteria; phylum Bacteroidota; class Bacteroidia; order Chitinophagales; family Chitinophagaceae; genus Lacibacter. The sequence continues at coordinate 2,281 of JAYUTS010000270.1, read as the reverse complement.
AGGGTGAGGTTAATCGTTTACGTTCGGGTCAATTTTATTATTAATATACAAGGCACCAATGACCATACAAACAAAAGCAATAATGATGGGATACCAAAGCCCTACCAGCAGATCACCTGTATAAATGGTGGTGAGCAGGGTGGCAATGAAAGGTGTTAATCCGCCAAAGACGCCGTTGCCGATATGATAGGGTAAGGACATGGAAGTATAACGAATCTTCGTTGGAAACATCTCAACAAGGAAAGCAGCAATAGGACCATATACCATCGTCACAAAAAAAATCATGAGCCAAACAAGAAATATGAATTTGATGTATTTCTCAACCCCCAGCTTCTTGTTGATGAATGTAGGATTTGCATCCTTTGTATAGATGGTTTGCGTTGCACTCACCTGTATTGTATCCGTTTCAATTTTTGTAAAGCTTGTTCCGTAATAATTTTTGTATTGTGTTTTTACCTGCTTTAATTGAAGACTATTTTCTGTTGCAACAGTTGTGTCGGATTGAATTAAAACCAAATCCTGCTTCATCCATTCGTTTGCATTGGTATCTTTTACAAACACAGAAAAGAGCGGGCGATAAAATAAAATCCCTGCCAGCATCCCTGCAATCATGATCCACTTTCTGCCGATCTTATCGCTCAGGCTTCCAAACACAACAAAGAATGGTGTTGCAAAAACAATAGCCCACAACACAATCATCCTGCTCTGATCAAAATCCAGGTGACATTGATTTTCTAAAAAACTCTGTACATAAAATTGCCCGGTGTACCAGATCACCCCTTGTCCCATAGTAGCGCCAAACAACGCCAGCAGCACCATTTTTAAATTGGCTTTATGACCAAAACTTTCCTTTAAAGGGTTGACAGAAACATTGCCTTCTTTTTTTAATTTTTCAAACAAAGGCGATTCATTCATCTTTAACCGGATATAAATAGAAACCACCACCAGGAGAATTGAAACAAGAAAAGGAATGCGCCAACCCCAATCATTGAATTTGGCAATTGATTTGGTCAAATCAGGATCAAGATTATGACGGGTTAATAAGATCACCCCAAGTGAAACAAATAATCCGAGTGTAGCAGTGGTTTGTATCCATGAAGTATAAAATCCTCTCCGGTTCGATGGCGCATGTTCTGCTACATAGGTTGCAGCACCACCATATTCACCCCCCAAAGCAAGTCCCTGCAGTAAGCGTAAGACCAAAACGATGATTGGTGCAGCAAAGCCAATACTTTCATAACTCGGTACTAATCCAATACCGAATGTTGCACCACCCATAATAATGAGTGTAAGCAGGAAAGTATGTTTGCGGCCTATCAAATCACCGAGTCTTCCAAATACCAATGCGCCAAATGGGCGAACAATAAACCCCGCAGCGAAGGTTGCCAGTGTGCTGAGCAATGCTGCTGTTGGATTTGTTTTTGGGAAAAACTGGCTGGCAATCACCGTTGCGAGACTTCCGAAAATATAAAAGTCGTACCACTCAATGAGTGTTCCTAATGAAGAAGCACCGATTACTTTCCAGATTCCTTTGTTTTGGTTCATTGTTTGAAATTAATGAATTGTGGTTTTCTTTACTTCACTAAATTGTGGTTTCAAAGGAAGGTAATAAATCAATCATGAGTTATCCATATCAAATAAAATCTTACGACGAATATAAAGCTGCGTATAAAAAAAGTGTTGATGATCCCGAAGGCTTCTGGAGTGAAATTGCAGAAAATTTTCAATGGAAAAAGAAATGGGATAAAGTACTGGAGTGGAATTTTTCAGAACCCAAAGTAGAATGGTTTAAAGGTGCAAAGCTTAATATCACTGAGAATTGTATTGATCGTCATTTAGAAAAACTGGGTGATAAACCAGCCATCATCTGGGAACCCAATCATCCTGATGAACGTGTTCGTGTTGTTACTTACAACCGTTTGCATAAGCGTGTTTGCCAGTTTGCACAGGTGCTTATCAATAACGGCGTTAAGAAAGGTGATCGTGTTTGTATTTATATGGGCATGGTGCCTGAGTTGGCGTATGCCGTGTTAGGTTGTGCAAGAATCGGCGCCATACATAGTGTGATCTTTGGTGGCTTCAGTGCACAAAGTATTGCTGACAGATTGTATGATGCACAGGCAGAATTTATTATTACATGTGATGGTGCTTATCGTGGTGGAAAAGATATTCCATTAAAGAGTGTTATTGATGATGCACTCATCGGCAACAGAACAGTAAAGAAAGTAATTGTTTATACAAGAACAAGAACACCGGTTTCCATGCTTAAAGGAAGAGATGT
>JAYUTS010000269.1:0-5671 GCA_043754995.1 Chitinophagaceae bacterium | reverse complement strand
CAGGTAACACTTCATCGCCACTTAAGCCAAGAAGTTTTAAACCCAGTCCGTTATTGCCTGCAGGCAGTTCACCGGGTGACGACGTATTATTGTAGTTAGGTTTTGCAGCAGCACCGAATTTCTTTTCGTAAGCGGTATTCACCATTGACCATTCACCATTCACCTCTATCCATTTTTCACATTGCTGATCAATGGCTGCGTTCATAAAAAAAGCCAGTATCATTGGTGCCGGACCATTGATGGTCATACTCACACTTGTTTTAGGATCACACAAATCAAACCCACTGTATAATTTTTTTGCATCATCTACTGTTGCAATACTTACCCCGCTGTTACCAACCTTGCCATAAATATCCGGACGATGAGCAGGGTCTTCTCCATATAGTGTTACACTGTCAAATGCTGTAGACAGGCGAATGGCAGGTTGATCTAACGAAACATAGTGAAAACGTTTATTGGTTCTTTCCGGTCCGCCTTCACCTGCAAACATCCTGGTGGGATCTTCTCCTTCACGTTTTAATGGAAACACGCCTGCAGTAAATGGAAAACTGCCGGGTACATTTTCCTGTGCCTGCCATTTTAATAAATCGCCCCAGTCTTTATATTTCGGTAATACAATTTTCGGGATTCTTGTGCCGCTTAAACTCTTGCTGGATAATGGTTGTTTAATTACTTTATCACGCACTTTGTATTCATAGTAATCTTTCTGATACGCTTTTACTTTCTCCGGCCAATGTGCAATGAGTTTTTTTGCTACAGGTGTTTGCTGATCGGTATAGAGTTGAATCTGTTGATTGATTGCTTCCAGTAAAGAAGGATCTGCTTTGTCTTTAAGGATCTCTAATGTGCCCTGCAACTGATATAACTTTGAAGCAATTGCTGCCTGATCGGTCACTAATTGATTATAATCTTTAATTGCATCTGCAATTTCACTTAAGTATCGAACCCTTGCAGGTGGAATGATGATTGATTTGCTTACGGTATCTCTATGTGCAAAATGTTCAACGCTCCCAAAACGCACTTTTGTTTTTGCTGCAACGGAGTGAATAATTTTTTCAAACAGTTCATTTACACCTGCATCATTAAATTGAGAAGCAATTGTCCCAACAATCGGCAACTCATCATCCTTTGCCATGAAGAGCTGGTGATTGCGTTTGTACTGTTTGCGTACATCGGCCAATGCATCCAATGCGCCTGCTTTGTCAAACTTGTTGACGGCAATAACATCAGCATAATCCAGCATGTTGATCTTTTCCAGTTGCGATGCTGCACCATATTCAGGTGTCATCACATATAAACTCACATTACAGTAATCAAGAATGGAGGCATCACTTTGTCCAACACCTGCACTTTCAAGAATAATAAAATCAAAGCCCGCTTCTTTACAAATATCAATCGCTTCCTGCACATGTGCACTCAACGCTTTATCACTTTCTCTTGTAGCAAGGCTCCGCATATAAGCCCGGGGATTTGAAATAGAGTTCATACGAATACGATCGCCCAGTAAAGCACCACCTGTTTTCTTTTTAGAAGGGTCAACCGAAATCACCGCAATGGTTTTATCAGCAAATGCATTTAAATAACGGCGTACAATTTCATCTGTTACTGATGATTTACCTGCTCCACCAGTTCCTGTAATCCCGAGAACTGGAGCCCCCCCACCTCCGCCAACTGGCGGAGGGATTTTAGAACCTGATAATTTTATCATTTCTACTTTAATATCCGAATAATCATGTCCGCTTTCGGCTAATGAAATCATTCTTGCAATACGTCTGATATCTTTTACTTCGCCTAAAGGAAGCTCCCCGTTCCAATTTTTTGATGCCAACCAATAAGCAGACTGTCGCCAGTCTCTTCCCCCTTCGGGGGAGGTTGGGAGGGGGCTGCATTGCTCAATCACATCTTCTATCATCCCTTCCAATCCCATCTGTCTTCCATCATCCGGAGAATAAATTCTGGTGATGCCATATTGATGCAGTTCGTCAATTTCCGTTGGTAAAATTGTACCGCCGCCGCCGCCAAATATTTTAATATGGCCACAACCATTTTCATCCAGGAGATCTTTCATGTATTTGAGAAACTCCACATGACCGCCCTGATAGCTGGTAATGGCGATTCCCTGTGCATCCTCTTCAATAGCACATTCCACAATTTCATGAACGCTGCGGTTATGTCCAAGATGAATGATTTCGGCACCCTTGCTTTGCATAATCCGTCGCATAATGTTAATAGCAGCATCGTGGCCGTCGAAAAGAGAAGCAGCTGTAACGATTCTGACTTTATTGGAGGGGGTATAACTCATATACAAAGCATCTTTAAGAAGTGAGCAAAGTTACAATATGGTGAACAAAGGCGAATGATTGTTAGTTGGCTGGCTCTTGCTATAACAAAAAAGCCCCTTTTCAGGGGCTGAATATAAGTCTGTGGCTGTTAATCCCTCCGGCTGAGATAGATAAATATGTATTGCACCAATGTTACTAATGAAGCCAAAGCTGCAACTACATAGGTAGCCGCTGCCCATTTAAGTGCATCCTGCGCCCCGGAGTGTTCCTTTTCATTGGTTACATTGGTTCTATTGAGCCAGGCCAATGCACGGTTGCTGGCATCAAATTCAACCGGAAGGGTAATAAGGGAAAAAATAGTTGTGGCTGCAAAAAGAAGGATGCCGACAAGTAATACGGTTGGATTTCCTCCCCCAAAACCGAGAATCCCTACTCCAATTGCCAGTATCCACTGCGATAAAGTAGTGCTCACCTGCACAATCGGCACAAGCCGTGACCGGAGCATTAACCATTGGTAAGCCGTAGCATGTTGCACAGCATGACCGCACTCATGAGCAGCCACCGCAGCAGCAGCAATTGAGGTAGATTGATACACCTCCGGGCTCAGGTTCACGGTTTTATTCGCAGGGTTGTAATGGTCGCTCAGGAACCCATCAACAGAAACCACCTGTACGTCATAAATGCCATTTTCTTTAAGCATTTTTTCAGCCACTTGTTTACCTGTTAAACCGCTTTGAAGAGGCTGTTTTCCGTATTGTTTAAACTTATTTTTTAACCTCATCTGAACCAAAAAACCAATCCCCATAAAGAGGAGAGAAACCAACAAAATTCCGGGTGTCATTGTACTTACTTTTTAATACGAAACTATCCATCAAATTAGTTTCCAAAGTACTGAATTGACAAAATATAACAGTCGGGGCAACAGCCCTAAGTCGTTTTGACAGAGTTAGTTACGTTTGCAGGTGGCCGTAAGCAAAATGGCGTCAGGAATACTGCCATATTAACCATCTTAAACTACTGTTAATCAACAGATAACATTAACTTAACCTAAGGTAAAAAGCAGATGTGATTACAAGCACATTTTGAGGGAATTTATACACATCTGCTAAAAATAATTTTGTAATGTGGCAGCAATTTGTAATTTAGCAAAAGAATTTAATGGGTTAGTAAGTACAAAGGGTTGGAAGTAATTCCAGCCCTTTTACTTTTATGCAACCATAGATTTTTCTGCTTTCATTTCTTCATTTATTTTTTTCATTTTTTTACTTGTTCGTTTTATCATTTACTTCAAAAAAATATTTTTGATGAAATCATTTTTTTTTGACGCACTTTTATAAAGTTGGGAGTGTATATTATGAGTAAAGTAAAAACAACCTTTTTTTGTCAGAACTGCGGATATGAGTCTGCCAAGTGGTTGGGTAAATGTCCGTCTTGTAATGAATGGAATACGTTCGTTGAAGAAATCGTTAGCAAAGAAAAAAATAACCCTCAGAAACAAATTTGGCGAGAAAGTCCCGGCAAAGGTGAAATGAAAACCATTTCGCTAAGCGAAGTAAAAAGCAGCGAAGAAAAAAGAATCAATACCAACGATGCAGAATTAAACCGGGTGCTTGGAGGTGGAATTGTTCCCGGCAGTATCGTATTGATTGCCGGCGAACCCGGAATTGGAAAATCAACTTTGTTTTTACAAATAGGCCTTCATTTAAAAAATATTACTACACTTTATGTAAGTGGTGAAGAAAGTGAACAGCAAATTAAAATGAGGGCCGATCGCTTACAAATGAGTAATGAAGATTTTTATTTACTCACAGAAACTTCAACGCATACTATTTTCCAGGAGATAAAAAAGTTGAAACCACAACTTGTTATCATTGATTCCATCCAAACTTTACAAACACCATCGATTGAAAGCGGACCCGGAAGTATTTCACAAATAAGAGAAACGGCTGCCGAATTACAACGGTTTGCAAAAGAAACCAACACACCTGTTTTCTTAATTGGTCATATTACAAAAGATGGAAGCATTGCCGGACCAAAGATCCTGGAACACATGGTGGACACGGTTTTGCAGTTCGAAGGTGATCGTCATTATGCCTACAGAATTTTGCGTACAATGAAAAATCGTTTTGGTTCAACATCTGAACTAGGGATTTATGAAATGACTGAAACAGGTATGCGACCGGTTAATAATCCAAGTGAAATTTTAATCACACAAAAAGAAGATCAGTTAAGCGGTATTGCCATTGCTGCAACCATGGAGGGTATGCGACCGTTATTAATTGAAGTGCAGGCATTGGTTACGCAAAGTGTATATGGAACACCGCAACGCACTGTTACCGGTTTTGATTTAAGACGTTTGCAATTGCTGTTAGCGGTTTTAGAAAAGCGTGGTGGTTTTCATTTTGGAATGAAAGATGTGTTCTTAAATATTGCAGGTGGTTTGAAAGTGGAAGACCCATCCATTGATCTTGCTGTTTTATGTTCGTTGCTTTCAAGCTATGAAGATGTTCCACTTAATCCGCATATCTGCTTTGCAGGTGAAGTGGGTTTAAGTGGTGAAATAAGAGCCGTTAACAGAATTGATCAACGGATTGCTGAAGCTGAGAAACTGGGTTTTGAGAAAATCATCATCAGTAAATATAACTTAGGCCATAGTAAAGAAAATGAAAAGAAGCTGTTACAGAAGTATAATATTGAAGTAATTACCATGGGAAAGGTGGAGGAGATGTATCAATATTTGTTTCAATAAAATTCAAGCCACGAACCTGCCTGCCGGCAGGCAGGTTACACAAATTCACACGAATAAAAATTAAACCCCATTCTTTTAGTAGTTGATTGCAATTCTTGAATTTGTTTTTTAATTTTCAAACATGACCAACATCAGCAAATGGCTGCATGATTTTTCACATCTTTTCTACCCGCATATCTGTGCAGGATGCGGTAGTGACCTGCTGGAAAATGACCAGACCATTTGCCTCCATTGCTACGCCAATTTGCCCGAAACCGGCTTTTTTGCCCTTCCCGGCAACCCCATTGAAAAAATATTTTATGGGCGGTTAGAGGTCGCTTCGGCTGCGGCGGGGTATTATTTCAGCAAAAATTCTGTTTTACAACGGCTCATTCACCAACTGAAATACAATGGAAACCTGGATGTGGGGCATCAATTGGGCCAGTGGATGGGCCTTCAAATGAAAAAAAGTAACCGGTTTACAGGTATTAATGCCCTCATTCCGCTCCCTCTCTACCCGGATAAGGAAAAGAAAAGGGGCTATAACCAGGCTACGGTTCTATGTGAGGGTATTGCAGATATGATGAATGTACCCCTGATGAAAGATATCGTTCTACGGAAACGTTATACTGATACACAAACCAAGAAAGGACGAAGTGAG
>JAYUTS010000268.1:0-5686 GCA_043754995.1 Chitinophagaceae bacterium | reverse complement strand
CGGTTAATGCATGAAAAATCCAAACCGCATTGTCTTTTGTTTCATTCAACTCACCTAACGTAGTATAGGCCAAATGATATTCATTGAGCAATGCTCCTGATTCAAGTCTGAATGGTTTATTGTATGTAAAGACCTCACCCCTCGTTCCCCTCTCCGAAGGAGAGGAGAGGCCCGGCTTTTTATTGCTACTCATCTTATGTAATTAAGCATTTCAACATTATATTTTTCCTGACCATCGGAACAAATCCGCTTACAAATTTTTATGTTTAATTAAGCGAGGGCTGTGCCACTGGTTCTCCCCTATCGGGGGAGTTAGAGGGGGCTGCCTTTTCAAAAGCCTGTTCCAGATCTGCTTTAATATCTTCAATATGTTCAATACCTACACTTAAACGAACAAGATTTGGTGCAACACCAGCAGCAATCTGCTCTGCTTCGCCTAATTGTTCATGTGTTGTACTTGCAGGATGAATGGCTAATGTTTTTGCATCACCCACATTCGCTAAATGACTGACGAGCTTCAATGAATTGATAAACTTCGCAGCATTTTCTTTTCCACCTTTAATTGCTACCTGCAATACACCACCATATCCATTGGTGAGATATTTTTTTGCCAACTCATGATATGGATTGCTCTTTAATCCCGGATACAATACATACTCAACTGAAGGATGTTGCTCTAACCATTCTGCTAAGATCTGTGCATTGTCAACATGTCTTTGTACTCTAAGCGACAATGTTTCTAAACCTTGCAATAATAAAAATGAATTGAACGGGCTTTGTGCAGAACCAAAATCTCTCAAACCTTCTACACGTGCACGAATGATGAACGCAATATTTGGTAAGCCAAGTGGATTGCCCTCTCCAAATACATCCCAGAATTTTAATCCGTGATATCCTTCACTTGGCTCTGTAAACTGTGGAAACTTTCCATTACCCCAGTTATAATTACCTCCATCAACTATTACTCCGCCAATGGTAGTACCATGGCCACCAATCCATTTGGTTGCACTTTCAACAACAATGTTTGCGCCATGTTCAATGGGGCGGAATAAATAACCACCTGCACCAAATGTATTATCAACGATCAAGGGCAAATCATATTCTTTTGCTAAGTCAGCAAACTTTTTAAAGTCTGGAATATTTAAACGTGGATTACCAATTGTTTCTAAATAAATGGCTTTGGTGTTTTTATCAATATGTTTTACAAAACTTTCTGCATCATCACCATCTGCAAAACGGGCCTCAACTCCAAGGCGCTTGAATGCTACTTTAAACTGATTGTATGTACCACCATATAAATAAGTGGTGGTAACAAAATTATCACCTGCCTGTAAAATATTATTGAGTGCAAGAAATTGCGATGCTTGTCCGCTGCCTACTGCTAACGCAGCTACCCCACCTTCAAGAGCCGCAATACGTTGCTCAAACACATCGGTGGTAGGGTTCATGATACGGGTATAGATATTTCCGAATGCTCTTAAGCCAAATAAATCAGCAGCGTGTTCGCTGTTATCAAAACCATAAGAAGTTGTTTGATAAATAGGTACTGCACGTGCTTTTGTTGTAGGGTCAATTTGTTGTCCTGCATGTAACTGTAATGTTTCAAAATGAAATGCTGTGCTCATAAAAAATATTTAATGATGAAAGATGTTTTAAAAATTGGAGAAACTGTGTGTGGAACCTCCCCGTCAGGCGGGGTCGGAAATAAGTTGGTATGCCTTACGGCATACAACAAATACAACAACACTGCATAGCTGCAGTAAAAGTAATTCGAGTAATGTTATTGCGATTGTTCATGTAAGATGAATACCCGACAAAAATAGTCGGCTTTTCTGATCTATGCAAAAAAGAATTTGCAAAAGTTTTGCCAATGCTTTTAATAACAACTGTTTGTTTCATTTGCTTGTCTTTCGTTTTTTGATGTTTCTGTTCTTATGTCACTTATCAGAAAAGGAAGACTTACCGGAAAATTTGCTTGCATGAACAAACCTGTTCAAAACAAAAAAGCTCATCCGATACAATCAGATGAGCCCGTTATGTTTAGTAACTGTTTAAGCTATGTATCTGACTTATCTTCCCTTTTCAGGGATGGAATTGGCACCTTTTCTCAATATCCAGCGTTGCTGATTGAGAGAGGTTGTCAAGGCGTCATCGGGCCATTACCCTCTGCCTTTCTTGATAAGTGTCCCGTATTAACGGGATTAAAAGAACTGTCGCAAAGTTAGGAGCAAAACACTTATATCACCAAATTTCTTTAACTACCAGTCGTTAGATAACAGGATGCATTTCTCTTGTTAAGATGAGTGCTGCAAGCACAGATGGAATAAGCGCCGTTAGCTGGGCTTTTTTTTCACTATCTGTTTCATACTTTAAAGGAATGCTGGCTGTTACTTTCTTTTGAGGCCATGCTTCATTTTCAAACATTACTTCAATTTCATTTTTTTCGTTGATAGTGAACCGGAATTGATCATGTTCTTCTGTAGTGGCTAATCCTTTTTTCATCTGATCATCATCATACTGGATACGGCCCAGGGTATATCCATATTCATTTCGAATAAGCTGGAACAGTTTACTGAACATGCGTTTACCTATGAAAATACTACGTTTCATCATTCCACTTTCTAACCGGAAACTCTCGGTTGAAGGACTTAGTTTTAATGTGAAGCGATGTTCCTCCATGCCGTCGTGAAGAATCATTGGAACAGGGTTGTAAACAGCTATGCCCATACCTGTAAGTTTTTTACTTTTATCATTAGCAAGTCGTAATTGAACCATAAGTTAGCACGAAGCACAACAAATGCAAACACATGACCACCCTATTTTTCCACATAACAATTATTTAATATTGGCAGCCTCTTTTCTGTTGAACCATATAAATTCTGCCGGCTTCCCTGGTTCAACAGCTAAACAGTTGGAAATCATTATGGGCCTAATCTAAATACCTAATAACTTTAGTAATGGATTTCACGGTAAATTCGCTGTCTGGTTTTAATGAAAGCCAACAGAAAAAATAAATTATGAGTGAATCAAACAATGACCAGATAGAAGTTTCAGGCGCACGGGTACATAATCTGAAAAATATTGATGTTAGTATCCCCAAGAACAAACTGGTGGTAATTACCGGTATCAGTGGCAGTGGTAAATCATCCCTGGCATTTGATACCATCTATGCCGAAGGCCAGCGACGTTATATGGAAACCTTTGGTGCTTATGCCCGTCAGTTTGTAGGTGATATGGAGCGACCTGATGTTGACAAGATTACCGGACTTTCCCCTGTTATTTCCATTGAACAAAAAACAACCAATAAAAATCCCCGTTCAACGGTTGGTACCATTACAGAAGTATATGATTTTTTGCGTTTACTGTATGCAAGAGTTGGTGAAGCGTATTCATATAACACCGGAAAAAAAATGGTGAAATGGAGTGAAGAGGAAATTGTAGAAAATATTTTCAAACGATTTGATGGTGAAAAAATTTCTTTGCTTGCTCCTTTGGTAAGAGGTCGCAAAGGTCACTACCGTGAGTTGTTTGAAGAAACCAGAAAGAAGGGTTTTGTGAAAGTTAGAATCGATGGCGAAATAAAAGACCTCGTTCCCAAAATGCAGGTTGATCGTTATAAAATTCATGATATTGAAGTAGTGATTGATCGTTTGAAAGTGAGCGATGATTTTAAAGTACGCATCAGCCAGAGTGTACAACAAACATTAAAGCTGGGTAAAGACCTGATGATGGTAGCCGTAGAAAGCGAAGAATCAAAATCCAAAAAACAAAATCCAAAAAACAAAGCCACAAATAATAAAACGCTTTTTGAAAATTCGGAGAGTGTTGCTTACTCCCCTTCAGGGGATGGTGGCATCGTTCTTTTTTCTAAACAATTAATGTGTGAGGATACGGGACTTAGTTATGAGGAACCATCGCCCAATGCCTTTTCTTTTAACAGCCCTTATGGTGCATGCCCTACCTGCAAAGGATTGGGAAATGTTTATACAATAGATATGGATGAAGTGATACCCGATCAATCAAAAACAATTAAAGAAGGCGGTATTGTTCCCTTAGGTGAAGAACGGGATGCCAGTGTGTTTCAACAGGTAGTTCAGTTTGCAAAAAAGCATAAGATAAAATTAGATACAGTTGTAAAGGATTTACCAAAAGAACAATTAGATCTTATTTTATTTGGCGATAAAAATATCAGCTCAGCATTGGTAGTGGATGTAAACGATGAAAGTATTCCTCATGAATATACAGGGAGTTATGAAGGCATCATTCCTATGCTCAAAAGATGGTTTGCTTCTGCAAACAGCACAGAGGCCTTACGTGAATGGGTTGTTCAATTCATGACATTACAAACCTGCAGCACATGCAATGGTGCAAGATTAAAAAAAGAAAGCCTTTGGTTTAAAATTGACGACAGGAATATTGCCGGGCTGAGCGAATTGAATCTTGATAACCTGGCTGCCTGGTTTGATGGCCTTGAACTGCGCATCAGCAACAAACAGGCAACTATTGGAAAAGATGTGTTGAAAGAGATCAGGGAACGTTTACAGTTTTTATTGAACGTAGGATTAACCTATCTCACATTGAACCGTTCAAGCAGAACATTGAGTGGCGGAGAAAGTCAACGGATTCGGTTAGCTACACAAATAGGATCGCAACTGCAGGGCATCACATATATTTTAGATGAACCAAGTATAGGATTGCATCAACGGGATAATCATCGGTTGATTGATGCATTAAAGAATTTAAGAGACGTTGGTAATAATGTTATAGTGGTTGAACATGATAAAGACATCATGTTTGCAGCCGATCATTTAATTGATGTGGGTCCTAAAGCAGGTAAACATGGCGGCACCATTGTATCAGCAGGCACGCCAACAGAAGTACTTGCTTCAGGAAGCGATACTGCAAAATATCTGAACGGTGAAAAAACGATTCCTGTGCCGGTCGAAAGAAGAAAGGGTAATGGAAAAATGATTGAACTCAAAGGTGCAGCAGGTAATAATTTACAAAATGTAAGTATCCGGCTTCCGTTAGGCACACTGATTGTTGTTACTGGTGTAAGCGGCAGCGGTAAAAGTACTTTGATCAATGAAACACTTTATCCTATTCTCAGCAAATACTGCTACGATTCAAAAGCGAATCCGATGCCTTATAAATCCGTTAAAGGATTAGAGCATATTGATAAAGTAATTGAAATTGATCAGTCCCCCATTGGCCGCACCCCAAGAAGCAACCCAGCAACCTATTGCGGTTTTTTTACCGAAATCAGAACCCTGTTTGCAGCTATCCCCGAAGCAAAGATCCGTGGGTACAATGCAGGCAGATTTTCATTCAATGTAAAAACAGGACGTTGTGATGTATGTGAAGGTGGAGGCATGCGTGTAATTGAAATGAATTTTTTGCCTGATGTATATGTGCATTGTGAAAAATGTAACGGCAAACGTTATAACCGTGAAACCTTAGAAATCCGTTACAAAGGAAAATCAATTGCTGATGTACTGGATATGACTGTTGAAGATGCCGTTGAATTTTTTCAGCCTGTTCCTTATCTCTATCGTAGAATTAAAATACTGGCAGATGTTGGGCTTGGTTATATTACCCTGGGGCAAAGTGCTGTAACCCTGAGTGGAGGTGAGGCACAGCGAGTAAAACTTTCAACAGAGCTTGGAAAAAAAGATACCGGTAAAAC
>JAYUTS010000267.1:0-13955 GCA_043754995.1 Chitinophagaceae bacterium | reverse complement strand
AACATCCTGCAGTAAGCCGGATCATTTATCCATTTGATGAAAGTTTTGATCAACTGGCTTTGGCGAAGAAACAAATGAAAGAAGCCCCGGGCTTATTCTCCTTTTATGTAAAAGCAAAATCAAGACAGGAGATTGTAACGTTTTGCGAAAGTCTGCAACATATACAGATGGCGGTGAGTTGGGGCGGGCATGAAAGTTTATTGTTGCCAAAATGCGCCGGCATAAAAAATGAAGATTTTGATGCTGCCAACCCCGAACACCAGATGATAAGATTGTATGTGGGTTTGGAAGAGGCTGCTTATCTCATCAATGATTTGAAACAGGCTTTCGAAAAAGCAGGTTTGGGCTGATGTTTCTTAAAGAGGATAGAAAATTCATACGATCTTAAGCCCGCTAATCAAAAATCAATATTTTCGTGCCCCGAAAGTCATTACTTTGTCATTATTAATATATATGAAGAAGATTTTGCCTCTTTTAACCTTATCATTCCTGTTGCAATTTGTTGGATCACAGCTATCGGCCCAGGACAAATGGGATTTACGCCGCTGTGTTGAATATGCTGTTGCAAATAATATAAACATCAAACAAGCCGATATACAGGCTAAAATCGCAATACTCACACTGGAACAAAGCAAGTTGCAAAGATGGCCCAATGCCAATTTCCAGAACAGTAATGGATTTCAGTTTGGTCGTTCTATTGACCCTGCCACTAACGGGTTTACCAATCAGCAGATTTCATTCTCCCAGTTTGGCTTATCCAGCAACGTTACCTTATTCAATTTCAATTCACAAAAAAATACCATACTTGGTAATGAACTGGAAGTAAAAGCACAAAATGCTTCTGTTGAGCGTTGGAGGAATGATATTTCTTTAAGTGTAGCAGCGGCATATTTACAGGCACTGCTGTCAAGGGAACAGGTAAATATTACACTGGTTCAAATCGGTCAAACAAAAGATCAACTGCTTAATACAAGAAAATTAGTTGATGCAGGCAGTTTGCCTGAATTAAGCGCTGCTGAACTGGAAGCACAATTGGCAAGAGACAGCAGTACTTATATTTCTGCATTCTCTACTCATCAAACAAACTTACTGGCGTTGAAAGTGTGGATGAATTTTGATCCGGCACTTTCTTTTGAACTGGATACACCACCTGTTGATATGATTCCGGTAGAAACCTTTGCTGAATTGCAACCTGATATGGTTTATAAATTGGCTGTGGCCAATATGCCTTTGCAAAGAGTTAATCAGTTACGTTTACAATCGCTTGAAAAATTTCAGAAAGCTGCAAGAGGAAGTATGTATCCAGGTATTGGTGCATTCGGCAATTTGAATACTGCTTTCTCAAGTGCGTTGAAGAACCTGCCAAAAGGAGCCAATGTTCCTGTTACATTTCCCATTGGGTTTACTACAGCAGGATCACCTACCAACCTGGATGTGTTTACACAAACATTTATTCCTTCAGGGTCTCAGAAAGCAAATTTTATTCGTCAGTTAGATTTTAACTTTCGTCAATCTGTTGGCATCAGTGTAAACGTTCCCATCTTTAATGGCGGACAGTCAAGAACTGCATGGCAACGCAGCAAACTCAATTACATGAATCAGCAATTGCAGGTTGAAAATGATAATCAAACACTGAAACAGGATATTTACAGGGCTTATAACGATGCTACCGCTGCTTTTCAGCGTTACCAGGCAGCCATCAAAAGTGTAAAGACGGCGGAATATTCTTATGAGCTTACAAGAAAAAGATATGAAGCCGGATTGTTACGCACCATTGATCTTATTACCAATCAGAATAATTTATTCAGGGCAAGACTTGAAAAAATATCCAACCAGTTTGATTTTGTATTTCGTATGAAAGTGTTGGAATTTTATAAAGGGCAAGGGTTAAAATTATAATCTTATCAATCAAATTAGTTAACAGGCATAACATCTTTATATGAGTAAGAAAATATGGTGGATCATCGGAATCCTTGTTGCAGTGATCATTGCATTGGTAGCTTTAAAGAAAAGCGGCGCTATTGGAAAAGAAGAAGGAATTAAAGTAGCAACAGAAAAAATCATCAAACGTACGATCATTGAAACGGTAAGTGCCAGTGGTAAAGTATATCCTGAAGATGAACGCAAAGTGAGCAGTGATGTAAGTGGTGAAGTTGTTGAAATGTATGTGGAAGAGGGCGACAGCGTTCGCAAAGGACAGATACTCGCAAGAGTTTTTGCTGATGTATTAACTTCTGCAAGAGACAGGGCATCCTCTGTTGTAAATCAACAGGAAGCTCAGGTAGGAAATACCGAAGCTTCTTTAGAGGCATTTGAAGCAAGGCTCAACCAGGCCAAGCTCAATTACGACCGTCAGAAAAAATTATTTGATGACAAAGTCATTTCCCGTTCTGAATTTGAAACAGCCGAAAGCCAGTACCTTACTGCAAGAGCAGATTTAAATGCAGCCAGACAAACCATCCGCAGTGGTAAGGCAAGTGTGCAAAGCGCCCAGGCCAGTTTAACAGAAGCCAATAAAAATCTTTCACGTACTTCTGTTCTGTCGCCCATGGATGGAATTGTTTCTTTGCTTGCTGTTAAAAAAGGCGAACGTGTTTCTGGTAACAGTTTCAGCTTAGGTACTGAAATTCTGCGGGTGGCCAATATGAACCGGATTGAAGTAAGAGTGGATGTGGGAGAAAACGATATTCCCAAAGTAAAGATTGGTGATAGTGCCATTGTTGAAGTGGATGCTTATAACGACAGAAAATTCAAAGGCGTAGTTACAAAGATCTCCAGCAGCAGCACATCTGCCACCTCCCTTGCAACTACAACAAGTGATGTAACTAATTATAAAGTGTACATCCGGATTGACTCTGCTTCTTATGCTGATTTAATTGATCCTACTAAATCAAAGAATCTTCCTTTTCGTCCGGGTATGAGTGCCAGTGCAGATATTATGACCACAATACATGAAAATATTCTTGCCGTTCCAATTCTTGCAGTTACTACAAGAGATAAAAATGAAAAAGAATCGAAGGCCAAAGCAAAGGAAGCAGATGATAAGAAAAAAGCCCAAGGTCAGGAAGTATCAAAAGAAACTGCCATCCTAACGGAAGATATGGAAGAAGTGGTTTTTATTGTTGCAGCCGATGGTAAAGTAAAAAAAATTCCTATCCGTACCAACATACAGGATAATGAATATATTGAAGTTATGAGTGGACTTAAAGAAGGAGATATGGTTGTAAGCGCACCATATAATACCATCAGTAAAATATTAAAGGATGGTTTAAAAGTACAGGTTGTTGCAAAGGATAAAGTGTATGAAGAAAAGTAAATGCGCTTAAATAATTGAAAAGTATCCCGCCTCATGGCGGGATACTTTTTTACGGTATATAATAATCAGCAAAAAAATAAAAGCTCAAAAGGATAAAATAAATTATGGCAAAATGCCCTGATAAAGAGCGAATCAGTATTTTAGAGAATCTTAAACGAATGGATTGAAGGAAGAATTAAAAAATAAGTTCGCCATTATTGGCAGCGGAAGTTTTGCTACCGCTTTGGCCAAGATCTTAAATGGTAATGATATACCGCTGCATTGGTTTGTGCGGAACCAGCACATCATTGATCATCTGAAAAAATATGGTCATAACCCTGCCTACCTCCGTTCGGCCTCTTTCAAAGCCGAATTATTGCATTTAAGTATCAACCTTACTGAAACCATTCAGCAGGCGGAGTATATTATTTTTGCTTTTCCCTCAGCTTATACAGAAGAAGTGTTAGGGGTTTTACCAAAGAATATTTTTGAAGGCAAGAAGATCATCTCAGCTATTAAAGGTATTGTTCCCCAAAACAATCTTTTAATGAATGACTATCTTAAAAATGAATTTGAGTTTGATGTAAATGATTATTACACCATCATGGGTCCCTGCCATGCAGAAGAGGTAGCATCAGAAAAATTATCCTATCTCACTTTCACCGGTCTGCACGATAAAACAACACAGTGGATCGCCGATCAGTTTAAGAATCATTACATCAATACGGTCATCAATGATGATGTATATGGTGTGCAGTTTGCAGCCATCTTAAAAAATATCTATGCATTGGGAAGTGGTATTGCACATGGTCTTGAGTATGGCGATAATTTTTTAAGTGTGTTCATTGCCAATGCCGCTGATGAAATGGCGGGCTTCCTCCGCAAAGTAGGTATCCGCAATATTGAAGTGGGTGTGCATAAAGAACCTATTCCCGGTGTGCAGTTATTAAAAAAATCATTCCGCAAATCGGCTAACTATGCCGCCAGTGTTTATATGGGAGATCTGCTGGTAACCTGTTACTCCATGTACAGCCGTAACCGTACGTTTGGCAATATGATCGGTAAAGGGTTTTCGGTAAAAGCGGCACAATTAGAATTGAATATGGTGGCAGAAGGTTATAATGCCAGCAAAAGTTTTTTCAACATCAACAAAGAAGTGGGTGCAGATATGCCCATTGCCAATACCGTTTATAAAATTTTATGGGAAGATGTTCCGCCTGCTGTTGCATTTGAGCAGTTGGAGAATGAGTTGATTTGATGTCTTACACAATCTGCGTTGTTAAATTTTAGTCTTTGGTTCATGAAGCCTGAACTCTTTGTAACTTTACAAAAAAGAAAATGATGCCGGTTTCATTTACAGGTTTTAGTGGTTGGGCACTCTTGCTGATGCTGCTGGTGGGCATTGTACATCATCTGCTTAGTCAAAGGAATGCGAAGAAGCATTCGGTTGAATAAAATTCTTTTCTTCAATTTTTCCCATCAACATTTTATAGATTTCAGACAACTGCATTCTTCAGTGAATCAGTATTCATTTTTTTGGCAGCCTTATAATAAAAGAGGATGCTGACTGCCATTGCAGGTGACTTACATCGGTATATATTAAACCAGTGGTTGATGCTGAGATAAATTATAAAAACAAATCCGAAGCAATTCTATCTGCAAACAACTTTCCTTCTCTTGTTAAGAAGAGATGATCGTTTTTTTCAATCAGCCAGTTCTTTTGTTGAAACAACTTAGATTCCTGTAGTAACTGAATGGCCTTTTCTGATCCAAACTTTTCATGAACAAAATGCAGATCACAACCTTCCATTAAACGCAAACTGGTCATGATATATTCATTCAACTGCTGAGTGGCTGTTAACTCTTCTTTTTCAAACGGAACCAGATCTTGTTGCAATGATTGAATGTATTGTTGATTGTTGGCAACATTCCATTGCCGGCTTGTGCCATTAAAAGAATGTGCTGATGGCCCTAATCCTAAATAATGTGTTCCATGCCAGTAACTGCTGTTATGTTTGCTTCGATGGCCAGGTTTTGCAAAGTTTGAAATTTCGTAATGTTCAAAACCTGCCTGTTGCATATAATCCATGAGAAATAAAAACTGACGGCTTTGCTGTTCGGGATCAATATCCTGTTTCTGATGCTGGCTGATTTGTTTAAATAAAGGAGTTTTTTCTTCAACTGTTAAAGCATAACAGGAGAGATGGGTGATATGCTGTTGTAACACCCAATCTAAATTTTGCTTCCATTTATCATCGGTTAAACCGGGTGTTCCATAGATGAGATCAACTGTGAATGTTTCAAAACCTGCATCTCTTGCTTTTTGAATCACTAGTTTGGCTTCGGTTGCAGTATGTGTCCGGTTCATCCATTGCAGGTCTTCCTCAAACAAAGATTGGATACCAATGCTGAGACGGTTGACGCCATTTGCTTTCCAACCTGCCAGTTTTTCAACTGTTACATCATCGGGGTTAGCTTCTAAAGTAATTTCTGCATTTGGGGTTACCTGGAACAGTTGATGAATTGTATCAATAATTATTTCTACTTCCTGGTTTGAAAGTAAACTGGGAGTGCCGCCTCCGAAGTAAATTGTTTCAATGGTTTGATTTTGCAGATAGTTATTGGCAGATTGCAGTTTCATCTCTTTCAATAAAGCGACAAGAAAATCGTTTTTATATTGCAGGCTTGTACTGAAATGAAAATTACAGTAATGGCAAGCCTGCCTGCAAAACGGAATATGTATGTAAATACCTGCCATTAGCTGTTAAGTAATGTGTGTTTTTTTTTCGGCAGGTAAACCTGCCTGCAAAACGGAATATGTATGTAAATGCCTGCCATTAGTTGTCAGATATTGAATATTTAATTTCTGGCAGGTAAACCTGTTTGCAAAATGGGATATGAATGTATATTCCGGCCAAATGAAAGCTTAATTTTATAATCAATGCTGAAACTGCAAAACTAACCGTTCGTGTATCAAAAACTCAAGGCAAGTTGTAAACCGGTTTTTCTTTCATGTATTTGCTGCATGATGTTCTTGTTGATACAGGGGCAGCAGAAATATCATTTGAAGTACAGGTTTGCAGATACGGTTGATGTTACTGCTTCGCTTGGTTTGCAATCGGGCTTTGAGGATAAGATCGCCTGCAGCCAGTATATTTTTCAGCTTCCTCAGCTTTTACAAAAGAAAGGATTTGTAACAGCATCAGTTGATACAGTGTTGATGGATACAACCTCAGCTAATGTTCTTGTCTTTCTTGGGAAGCAATACCACTGGGCAAAACTCGATATTTCTTCCATTCCACCTGAATTGCTGACTACTGCGGGTTACCGGGATAAAAATTTTCAACAGCAGCCGATGGATTTTATTGCAGTGCAACAATTGCAACAACGTTTATTGGATAAGCTTGAAAACACTGGTTATCCTTTTGCCAGTATTTACCTGGATAGTTTTGATTTGCAAGCCGAAGGTGTAACTGCTGTGTTGAAATTAGATAAAGGACCTCTTTATAAAATTGACAGCATTCGTGTTTTTGGTGATGTAAAGATCAGCAACCGTTTTTTACAACGTTATCTTGAAATTGCAGACGGCTCTGTTTATCAAAAACAAAAGTTATTGAAGATCAGCCCAAAGCTGTTGCAACTTCCTTATTTAACGGAAGAACAAAAGTGGAACATGAGTTTTTTAGGAACAGGTTCTATTGTGAACCTCTATTTAAAAGAAAAGAAAAGCAGCCAGATCAATGGACTGCTGGGCTTTTTGCCAACAACTGATCAGCAGGGTGCAAGCAAATTATTAGTAACAGGTGATTTTAATCTTAATCTGAAGAATGGGTTTGGCTTGGGCGAAGCGTTGAGCATTATCTTTCAGCAAATACAGGTGAAGTCACCAAGATTGCAAATGGGTTATCAGCAACCTTTTTTACTCGGTTCTCCATTTGGTGTTGATTTTTCGTTTGATGGATTTAAAAAAGACACAAGCTTTCTCAACATCAACCTCCAATTGGGGGTACTTTACTCTTTCGGAGGAAATAAAAGTGGTAAAATATTCTATCAGCAAATTATTTCCAACCTTCTCGATGTGGATACCAATGCAATCCGCTTTAATAAACGATTGCCCGATCAAATCGATCAGACAACATCCAATATTGGTATTGAATATGAATGGTTCAATACCGATTACCGGTTTAATCCCCGGAAGGGTACAGATCTAAAGTTCACCGGCTCAGCCGGGATTCGCCGAATCCGCCCCAATAATAATATCAGCAATATAAAAGATCCATCCAATCCCGGGTTTAACTTTCAATCATTGTACGATTCATTGGGAACAAAGGCCTATACATTCCGGTTAAAAGGGAATCTTGCCAGGTTTTTTAAAACAGGAAAGCAAACCACATTAAAAACCGCAGTGAATGTAGGCTTGGTTCAAAGCCCCCGCATTTTCCGAAATGAATTATTCCAGATCGGTGGTTTCCGTATGCTGAGGGGTTTTGATGAAGAAAGTATTTTTGCTTCAGCTTATGCAGTTGTAACGGCTGAGTATCGTATCCTTATTGGCTTAAACAGTTATATCTATGCATTTACCGATGGAGCATGGGTTCGTAATAAGAGCCAGTTTGCCAACGCAACCAATACTTTTTTCGGTACAGGGCTGGGGTTGGCGTTTGAAACAAAGGCCGGCATATTCAATATTGCTTTTGCTGCAGGCAAGAGAAATGATCTTTCGTTTAATCTGCGGCAAAGTAAAATTCATTTCGGGTATGTCAACTTTTTCTGAGCGATGATCATAGCTTGCATATTTTTGCACACAACCCCATGCGTTTATTCATACTTTTTTTCATTTTGTTTTTTTGCTGCGATGTTTTTGCACAGGACTCAACTGTTATTAAAAAATCGGTTGATAGTTCAGTCATTCCTTCAACTGTTGTTATTAAAAACGATTCGGTAAAGCCGGTTGTACAAATGCCTGTTACAGTTTCTTTTGATTCAGCCCGGAATCATATGCTCAAAAACATGGTAAAACTGAAACTCTATGCTAAGCCGGAGTTCTTTATTGAAAAAGAAAAACAGTCAACACAAAAGGATTGGTTGTTTTATTATATTCTTGGTCTTACTCTTTTTTTTGGTGTATTACGACTCAGCTATCAACGTTACTTTAAGGATCTGTTCAGGGTGTTTTTCAGAACTTCTTTACGAGTGAACCAGATCAGGGAGCAGTTGGTTCAATCGGGCTTGCAATCACTTTTGTTCAACATTTTCTTTGCCGTTGCTGCGGGAACTTATGTTTATTTACTATTATCATTTTTCAAAGTTTCAGTTCAATTACCCGAGCTGCTGATTCCTTTAATTACCGGGTTGATTATTGCTGTTTTGTACTTGGGCAAATATCTTTTTCTGCAATTCAGTGGCTGGTTGTTTACCATGCGCAATGCCGCCGAAACATATTCCTTTATTGTTTTTCTTATTAATAAGATCATGGGCATTATTATTCTGCCATTTATAGTAGTGATAGCCTTTGCTTCTGAGAAACTTGCTGCGGTTGCCATTACCATTTCACTGGCTCTAATAACAGGAATGTTTTTATACAGATTTTTAAGGGCTTACAGTCCGGTTCAGGCCGATTTAAAAGTAGCGAGGTTTCATTTTTTTATCTTTTTTCTTGCCTTTGAAATTGCCCCGCTGCTACTTATTTACAAGGCTTCCCTTCGTTTTTTATAAATAATTGTACTTACCTTTGCAGAAATTTTCCAAAACACGTATGGAAAAAAACGGTTCAAAGTCAAACAAAGACAAGGCCATCAAGAATATCCTTATTGCTCAACCAAGGCCCGAATCTGAAAAGTCGCCCTATTACGACCTTGCCCGGAAATACAACCTGGCATTGTCGTTTCAACCGTTTATACGTATTGAAGGCATTCCCTCAAAAGATTTTAGGAAACAAAAAATTGATATTACTGCTTATTCAGCGGTCATTTTTACCAGCCGTAATGCGATTGATCATTTTTTCAGAGTTTGTGAGGAAATGCGCATTTCTGTTTCGCAGGAAACAAAATATTTCTGCATCACCGAGGCGGTTGCTTTATATCTTCAAAAATTTATTCTTTACCGCAAGCGTAAAGTGTTTTACGGAGCAGATGGTACCAATAAAAGTTTGTTTGATGTGGTGAACAAACACAAAGGCAACGAACGCTTTTTATATCCCTGCAGTGAAAACCTTGATAATGAGATCATGGGTTGGTTGCGAAATAATAATTGTGAGTTTGCAATACCTATTTTATATAAAACCATCAGCAATGATGTAAAAGAGCTCATTACTTCCGGCGATTTTGATATCATCTGTTTCTTTACACCAAGTGGTGTTAAGAGCCTGTTTGAAAATCTCCCCAAGTATAAACAAAACGGAACCTATATTGGTGCATTTGGTGCAAATACATTTAAAGCAGTAGAGGAAGCAGGGTTGAAATTACAGATCAAAGCACCCGACCCACAAGCGCCAAGCATGGTTTCTGCTTTGGATAAATTTCTTGCTCAACAGGCTAAATAACCCATCCAGTTTAGTTTTCAGTTTTTCTTCAACAAACAATGTACGTTTGCTGTTCTACCTTTTTGATCAACTGAAGTATGCAGCATACAAACCGACTTGCAAAAGAAAACAGTCCTTATTTATTACAACATGCTCACAACCCTGTTGATTGGTATCCGTGGGGCGAAGAAGCATTGCAAAGAGCAAAGGAAGAGGACAAACCCATATTGATAAGTATTGGGTATTCATCCTGTCATTGGTGTCATGTAATGGAACGGGAAAGTTTTGAAGATGAAGCTACTGCCGGGGTGATGAACAAACATTTCATCAACATCAAAGTTGATCGTGAAGAGCGGCCTGATCTGGATCATTTGTATATGGATGCAGTACAGGCCATGACGGGAAGTGGTGGCTGGCCGTTAAATCTTTTTCTTACACCCGATCTCAAGCCATTTTATGGCGGCACCTATTTTCCTCCGGTAAGAGCATATAACCGGGCTTCGTGGAAAGAAGTGTTACAGGGAATTACAAATTCGTTTACTGAAAGAAGAACAGAAATTGAATTGCAGGCAAATGAATTGCTGGCACATCTTAAAAATGCAAATTCATTTGGCTTACAAAAAACAGCAACGGTTGAAATTCCAAAAGAAGAATTGTTTTTACAAAAACATGCTGATGAAATGTTTTCAAATACTATGCAATCAGCAGATCAGGTATGGGGTGGTTTTGGGGCAGCGCCAAAGTTTCCTCAAACATTTACCATTCGTTATCTTTTACAGTATTATCATTTTACTCAAAATAAAGATGCTTTGGCTCAGGCTTGTTTAAGTTTGGATAAAATGTGTGAAGGCGGAATTTATGATCATATAGGTGGTGGATTTTGCCGCTACAGTACCGATACAGAATGGCTGGCTCCTCACTTTGAAAAAATGCTTTATGATAATGCGTTGTTTGTTATTGCATTGAGCGAAGCTTATCAGCTCACCAAAAAAGAGCCATATAAAAGAACGATCATAGAAACACTTCAGTTTATTGAAAACGAGATGACTTCTTCGGAAAATGGATTTTATTCTGCACTGGATGCAGATAGTGAAGGAGTAGAGGGGAAATGTTATACATGGACAAAAAAAGAAGTTGATCATATACTGAAAGAAGATGCAGATTTATTTTGCAGATTTTATGATATAACCGAACATGGAAATTGGGAGGAAATCAACATACCCAGAACGCTGAAAACTGCTGAAGAATTTTGTGAGATGAATGGTTTGGAACTCCAGGTATTTGAAACAACCATGCGGAACTGTTTAGATCTGTTGCATCAGCAAAGAAAGAAAAGAATCCGCCCTTTGCTGGATGATAAAATAATTCTCAGTTGGAATAGTTTGATGAATGTAGCATACAGTAAAGCTTTTGCAGCATTGGGACTGGAAGAATACCGTTCTGTTGCTGTCAATAACATGTCCTTTTTGCTCCGTGCTTTTAAAGAAGATAACAACGATTCAATGCTGCATGTTTATAAAGAAGGGGTTGCTAAGTATCCTGCTTTTCTGGATGATTATGCATTTCTTATCAAGGCATTGATTGCTTTGCAGGAAATAAGTTCTGATCCTGTATATCTCGAAACAGCAAAACAATTGACCGGATATGTACTTGCTCATTTTATTGATGAAGAGGCCTGTTACTTTTATTTTACGTCTGCCGGACAAGAAGATATTCTTGTTCGGAAAAAAGAAGTGTATGATGGGGCAGTTCCTGCGGGGAATTCAGTTATGGCATGCAATCTCAATTACCTGGGCATTATTTATGATCAATCTTCCTGGCGGGAACAATCTGTAAAAATGTTGTTGGGATTTCAGGATGCCATCGTTCGTTATCCCGGTTCATTTGGTATTTGGGCTTCTTTGTTATTAAATTTTGTAAAGCAGTATTATGAACTGGCTATAATTGGAAGTGAATTTGAAAAACAAAGAGATGCTTTACTTACGAAGTATTTACCCAACCTTGTAATGCAGGCATCACCAGGTAATAATACCAGATTCCCGCTGTTAAAGGATAAAAAAACTACCCATGGCAATACGGTTTTTTACTTATGCCGTGATTATGCCTGTCTGTCCCCAACCGATGATCTAAAGAAAATGTATTTTCTTTTATCGGGCGCCTCATTTTAAACAATAAAAAATGTCATAGCCCGTTATCGAAAAGAGTTCGTAAAACATTTTGAATATTAAAAAAATAATATTAGCATTGCGGTAAATTGTGAAGAATCTCCCTACGGGAATTCTTACTTTTGTCCAATATCTAATACGAAAATTAAACTCTTAACAATGAAGAACCAACTGTTAAGTTGCCTATCAATCGCCGCCCTATCCGTACTTATTGTAAGTTGCGGTAAATCTAAATCAGCTACAAAGTCTGCAAACAATGGTCAATTAGTTGGTGCCAATTATGGGGCACCTGCCGGTATTACCAAGCCTATTGGAATGGTTCACATTCCACAAGGGACTTTTCATATGGGGCCCAGCGATGAGGATATCAACTATGCCTATACTGCACGCAATCGGCAGGTTTCAATCAGCGGTTTCTGGATGGATGCTACCGAAATCACCAACAGCGAGTACAAACAATTTGTGTTTTGGGTGAGAGATTCAATTGCTGCTACTGTTTTGGGTTATATCGATCCCAAAACAAATGGCATTGATTGGAAAAAAGCCAATGGTATCTGGAAAGAAAAGAATGTATATGAAAAACTGAGTTCAATGATGATGGCGCCGGATGACAGGATTTTCGGTAAAATGGAAATTGATCCTGATAAGTTGGTTTACCAGGAAGAGTATGTAGATTATAAAGCTGCAGCCTATCGTAAGCCTAATGAACCCCGTTCAAAATTTATTATTAAAAACCCGGTAAAAGTTTATCCTGACACACTGGTATGGGTTCGTGATTTCTCTTATAGTTATAATGAACCGATGAGCCAGCGTTATTTTGCTCATCCTGCATTTGCAAATTATCCTGTAGTTGGTACTACATGGAAACAGGCCTCTGCATTTTGTAACTGGCGTTCAAGATATTTAAATACTTACCTCGAACTGAAGAATAAAGCAACTGAATCAAATTTCCGTTTGCCAACAGAAGCTGAGTGGGAATATGCAGCCCGTGGCGGCCGTTCTCAATCCATGTTTCCATGGGGTAACTATTATCTCCGTAACCGTAAAGGATGTTTAATGGCCAACTTTAAACCCGGTCGTGGTAATTATCCTGAAGATGGCGGTTTCTATACCGTTCGTGCCGATGCTTACTGGCCAAATGATTTTGGACTTTATAATATGGCGGGTAATGTGGCAGAGTGGACAAGTTCACTTTATTATGAAGGAGGCTACAATTTTGCACACGATATGAATCCGGATATACGTTATAATGCAAAGGATAGTGATCCTCCACGCATGAAACGTAAAGTGGTTCGTGGTGGAAGCTGGCAGAGTGTAGGCTATTTCCTGCAAACAAGTACCCGCAACTATGAATACCAGGATACTGCAAAATCTTATGTAGGCTTCCGCTGTGTAATTGATTTGCCGGCTATGTTGCGCAAAAAATAACCCACTTTAACCCATAACAATTTTTATAAACCCCAAAAATTAAATCAATCGGCCAAAAGCATTGCTTTTGTACTTGATTGTAAACATTTTCGAATCATCTTTTTAAACCAACTCTTATGGCAGTTTCTAAATCAACCGAAAAAATCACGAACATTATTGTTTCTGCAGGCGCTGCAGTTGTAATCTTTGGCGCATGGGCAAAATTACTTCACCTGCCAATTGCTGATTTGATGCTAACGATAGGCTTGTTGACTGAAGCAGGCATCTTTATGGTATATGCTTACCTCGCAACCCAGGGGTATGGAATGAGCGATCATAGCCATGCTCCCGCAAAAGGAACACCCGCCCTTGCTTCATTAGATAAAATGTTGCAGGATGCTGAAATTACACCTGCCAGTCTTCGCAACCTGGGCGATAATTTTAATAAATTAAATACAACAGTAGGCGGTATAAAAGATGTAAGTGATGTTGTTGCGGCAACCAGCGAACTCAGCACCAAATCAAAAGAAGCTGCGCAGGTGTTAAGCGGAATGAAAGATGCTTATCA
>JAYUTS010000266.1:0-5726 GCA_043754995.1 Chitinophagaceae bacterium | reverse complement strand
TTCTTTCCTATTTCTTCTAAATGTGTAAACTTAAATCCGTTTTCATATTTCAATCCATATCCAAAAAAACGATCCATTGATGAATGTCCGAATAAAATGATACCAAGATTGATTAACCAATCTTTATTCTCAAGATCGCCTAACGACTGAATTATCAGACCTAACCCAAACACAATTAAAGCTACTCCCTTATGGTGTAGCAGATTGTAACACCATGCTCCGATTTTATTTCCTGCCAAATAACCTAGCATACTGATGTCGGGTCCAAGAAGTAGTAACAAATACCACCACCAACTTACATTAGAAATGTATAGCAAAATAATGCTTGCCAAAAACATTGCTAATTCTTCCAGTTTTAGTATTGCTTTCATCCTGAGATTTTTTGACTCTTACATTAAAATCAGACTGCTTCAAGTTCCCCCTTTAGGGGGCGGAGGGGGCTTCGGCTTTTTTCTTTACTTCAAACTCTTTCATGTTCTTTATTTCACCTTGCACATCAAACAGTCCGTCAGTAATCATCAATTTCAAACGCCACAACAGATACATATCACCGGTTGTATGTTTATTCTTATTAAGAAACTGGTGAATGATCTTACTTGCTTTTTGCCAATCAACAGAAATAAAGTTTTTCATATCAGCATCATAAAAATCATAATCCTCCTGACTCAGTTTCTTTCCTCCTTCCAGCAAGCGAACACCTTTATCTTCATTACAAAGTTTTGTCCATTCATCCGGGTCAACTTCAAATTCACTGGGGGTAATTAATCTCGCCAGCTTCCTGGCCTTAGTCATTTCTTTTGGCTGAATGCTGCTTATCCATTCCGGATAAAACAATTGTCCTTTCTCGTTAATAAAGGGCAGGTTGTTGAGATACAGAATAGATACCCGGCCCTGGAAATCTTTTAGCTGACTCATCAACCAATAATAACCACTCACATCATGTTTATTCTGTGCGGCCCATATCCATATTTTTTCTTCGTCATTTGCCTGCAAGCGTTCAATTAAAAATGCAACCAAACGATTATCATCTACTTCACCTTCATCAACCTTTCCATCTGCATCACCACCGGCCAGTACTTCACGCCACCAGTTCCTTCTTGCTTCAATTCCTTCTTCGGTATAAATATCTTTTAGAGGACCAACCGCATAATCATCTTTCACCTGCAGCACATCACCGAGCAAGGTTTCATCTAATTCAATTGCCTGTTCTAAAACAGCAATATCATCTTCATTAAAAACAATATGTATCATGTTTAACTTTTATTCACTTGTATTAAATAATAAACACAGCTTGTAAAAAAATTTCGTACAAACGGAATGGCTTTGATCAATCCAAACTGCTCTTTCGGCTTCCATCCAAACTTGTATTCATAGATCGGGTTGATGAGGAAATGGGTTTGATTGATCAGCTTATACCCTTTCTCTTTACAGATCCGTTCAAAACGTTCAATGGATATACCGGTTTCTTTTATTTCGACCATCTCCTCCCAATTCTCCCCGTTTGATTTTAATAGCCATTTGTAAACAGGTGTTGGCAGCAAATGATAATAAGGCAACTTGCTTAACCATTTGCCTTTATTGATCTGCTGATGTCCGCCAAAAGGCATCTGCCATGGAGGAAAACCAAAGAAGATGACGCCATCGGTTGTCAAAAAACTTTTCATCCACTCAATCAACTTCGGCTGATCATGAATATGTTCAATTACATCCTTCAGCAGAATAATATCAAATGCACCACCGAACTCCGCCTCTGTTGTTTTATAAATATCTTTTGAATGAAAGGTCACTTTGTTTTGTTCAAGTTCTTCTTTCATCCATTCCCTTGCATTCACTAAACGGCTTTCATCTAACTCCACTCCCACACCTGTACAACCTTTATCAATTAATGCTTTCAATACGCCGCCCTCACCACAACCAATTTCCAATACACGCATCCCTGGTTTTATAGAGAATACTTTCTCAATAAAGGGAATCACATACTTCTGTGTGTTCAGTATCTGTATCTCGAAATAACGTTTCCTGTCGGCATGAAATTCAAACATAAAACACGAATTAATCGAATTACACGAATTACCCGAACTGTTTTATTCGTGATAATTAGTGCAATTCGTGTCTAAACTATTTCTTCTACTTTATCCAATTCCACTTTTAAATTATCTATAATAAATTCCTGCCGGTCAGGTGTGTTCTTTCCCATATAATATTCCAGCACTTGCTGAATATGGGTTTCAGGCAAGAGCATTACAGGTTCCTTGCGCATTTCAGCTCCAATGAAACGGCCAAACTCATCCGGTGAAATTTCGCCCAAACCTTTAAAACGTGTGATCTCCGGTTTGCTGCCCAGTTTTTTTACAGCAGCCTGCTTCTCTGTTTCATCATAACAATAAATAGTTTCTTGTTTATTACGCACACGAAACAAAGGTGTTTCCAGAATAAACACATGACCGTTCTTTACAAGGTCAGGAAAAAATTGCAGGAAGAAAGTCATTAACAATAAACGAATGTGCATACCATCCACGTCAGCATCTGTCGCAATCACAATATTGTTGTAACGCAGGTCTTCATAATTATCTTCAATATTCAACGCATGTTGCAAAAGGTTGAACTCTTCATTTTCATACACCACTTTTTTGGTGAGTCCATAACAGTTCAACGGTTTACCCCGTAAACTGAAAACAGCCTGTGTTTCCACATTTCTCGATTTGGTAATGCTTCCACTGGCACTATCACCTTCAGTAATAAAAATGGTGGTTTCTTTTTGCTTCTCAATTATTTTATCCTTGTCTTTACCAGTTGCTTCATCGTTATAATGAAAACGACAGTCTCGTAATTTCTTATTGTGGAGGTTGGCTTTCTTTGCCCTTTCATTTGCCAATTTTTTTATGCCGGCTAATTCTTTACGTTCCCGTTCATTTTGCTCAATGCGTTTTTTCAACGCTTCCGCAACAGCCGGATTTTTATGCAGGTAGAGATCCAAATCACGGGCAAGAAAATCACCAATAAAGTTTTTCATGCTTGGCCCCCCTTCAAACACTACACTGGAGCCAAGCTTTGTTTTTGTTTGACTTTCAAACACCGGCTCCTGTACACGAATACTTACTGCAGCACAAATACTTCCACGTATATCAGACGAATCATAATCCTTCTTGTAAAAATCACGGATGGTTTTTACATAGCCTTCACGAAATGCTGCAAGGTGTGTACCGCCTTGTGTAGTAAACTGTCCATTCACAAACGAATAATATTCTTCACCGTATTGATTCTCATGTGAAATGGCAACTTCAATATCCTCTCCTTTTAAATGAATGATGGGATAGCGTAACTCATCTTCATTGGTTTTACGTTGCAACAAATCAAGCAAACCATTTTTGGAAACATATTTCTTGCCGTTGAAGTTGATTACCAATCCTGCATTGAGATAACAATAATTCCAGAATTGATTATCCATGTACTCATGAATGTAATGGTAATTTTTAAAGACTGTTTCATCAGGAATAAACGTTACTAATGTTCCGTTATCTTCTGTTGACTTTTGTTCTTTATGATCTTTCGTTAAAATACCTTTTTCAAATTCAGCAGTTTTTTCTTTGCCTTCACGAAAAGCTGTTACTTTAAAATACTGGCTCAATGCATTCACCGCTTTGGTACCCACACCATTCAATCCAACTGATTTTTGAAACACTTTACTATCGTATTTGGCGCCTGTGTTGATCTTGCTTACTACATCCACCACTTTACCTAATGGAATTCCACGGCCATAGTCACGAACCGTAATCACTCCTTTTTCCATTGTTACATCCACATGCTTACCATAGCCCATTGTGTGCTCATCAATACAGTTATCAATCACCTCTTTCATCAGTACATAAATGCCATCGTCGGGGCTGCTGCCATCGCCGAGTTTACCAATGTACATACCGGGCCGCAAACGAATATGCTCCTGCCAGTCGAGGGTTTTAATGGAGTCCTCATCGTAATCAAACAAATTCTTTTTTTCTTCTGCCATTACTCAGTTTGTAGTTTTCAGTTTTTAGTTGCCAGCGGCAGTTTTTCAATCGGCTGCATTGGCGTCGCACTCTTGTACAGCATCAATTCTGCTGAACAAAATAGCTTCTTCACATCGTACTTCGTACATCATACATCGTACTTCTTGTGCCGTGAACGGGCAAATATAACAAAACCACTTTCCTTCACTGTCTTACTATTTGTTCACAGTCCTGTGAATAATTTTTGGCGTGTAACTGTTTATTTCTCAATTTAGCGTCATTAAATTCACAGGCATGGACAAAAAGATTTACACCCTCCTTACCATCTATATCGTTTTTCTGGCAGTTTGCCTGGCAATGGTTCTATCCGTTGGAGCACAAAAAGTATTAACGGCCATTATTTTTGGCGGTACCGGCACTGTAATATTTCTGATCATGTTCCTCCTCTGGATGCTCAACCGCAAACACGAAGGTTAATCTTCTTGCATGGCAAGGATTATTGACAGCCTTGATTCCTATTATCCCAAAGACAGGAAAGCCTGGCGCAACTGGCTGCAAAAAAATCATCAGAAATCAACCGGTATCTGGCTTATTTATTACAAGGTTGGAAAAAGTAAACCCCGGCTTCCCTACAATGATATTGTAGAAGAATGCTTATGCTTTGGATGGATCGACAGTCTTGCCCGTAAATTGGACGATGAACGGGCGATGATACTCATTACTCCCCGTAAACCTAAAAGTGTATGGAGCGATGTGAATAAACTTCGTGTTGAAGTTTTGGTTGGCAACGGTTTGATGATGCCACCCGGACTTGAGAAAATTGATATAGCTAAAAAAAATGGCAGTTGGGATACATTAACTGCTTCGAATCATGCAGCAATTACCAATCAACTTCCCAAGGATTTATTGCAGGCATTTAAAGGAAAAAAAACAGCACTCAATAATTTTAAAGCTTTTGCTCCATCTACCCGCAAGCAATTTATGTTTTGGCTTGATAGTGCTAAGACCGTCGAAACCAGAACCAAACGTCTTCTGCAAACAGTATTAATGAGCGAAGCAAACAAAAAGCCCGGTGTGCAGGGATTTAAGATGTAAGAATAGCTGCAAGCTTTAAGCTATAAGCCATAAGCTAAATCAGATTATGTTCACTTGCAGCTAAAGGCTAATGGCTATCAGCTCTTTTCTTATCTTTACATCATGAAAACATTCTTTTCCTTTATCCTTCTACTCGCCAGTGTATCTTTAAAAGCCCAACAACAACAGGAAATCTATCGGTTCGACAGTTGCAACCAATTTGGAGCAAATTCATTTGATGATGTGCATATCCGTGTACAGCAAACGGCTCAATGGAAGAACAAAAAGGTAAGCCTCAACGAGCATCTCAGCAAATTTTTTAAAAACTATGTTCAAAAAAAAGCCGGCGGAAAAATAACCATCAGTTTATTAATCAATGCTGATGGCAAAGTATGTACCTATGAAGCCCGGCCTAACAGCAATGTGCGCCCCAATTTTACTGATCTGAAAGTATGCATGAACCAACAAGACTGGAACCCCGCTATGCAGAACGGCCAACCCGTCCGCTCCGTGAAAATCCTGCAAGTAAATTTTGAGGGTAAGAAGATAAGCGTAACAGAACTGGAATAAGGTTTTGCCCAACTCCTTGATTTCCAAACACCAAACCTTAATTTTTGTAAAATTAACCGGCACGCCATTTTTGTAGCTTCTTTATATTCTGAATCA
>JAYUTS010000265.1:0-5739 GCA_043754995.1 Chitinophagaceae bacterium | reverse complement strand
GCTTTTGCCGGGCACACTTACATCCACCATATTATCAAAATACTTCGCCATTTTATCAACGCTTCCTGTTTTAAGAGCTGTAACAATATCTTCCTTTTGTGTAAAAGAAGTAAACATCATAACCATTGAAAACAGTAAAAGAAACTTGAAGAGGTGTTTTGTTTTCATTTCCTTGTTTTTAGATACTTTATTAAATACGAAAAACATGCCAAATACATGTTTGTTAATACATATAAAACTACTCATTAGTTGCAGGTTGTTCATGTAACCGGGTGATATTGACCCAAATAAAGTAGTTTTGAGCTTATGGAAAATAGAAAAGTTATTCTTGTAATTATGGATGGGTGGGGTTTGGGGCAGGTAAAGGCCGCCGATGCCATCCAAAATGCAAATGTTCCATTTGTATCCAGTCTTTATGAGAAATATCCCCATACAACTCTTATCACCTGCGGGGAAGCTGTGGGGCTCCCTGATGGACAAATGGGTAATAGTGAAGTAGGGCATTTGAACCTGGGTGCCGGAAGAATTGTCTATCAGGAATTACAACGCATTCATGTTGCCGTGAGAGATGGTGAGTTTGCAGCCAATCATACTTTAAATGAAAGTATTGATTATGCCATCAGCAATAACAAGCCCCTTCATTTAATTGGTTTGGTAAGCGATGGCGGTGTACATTCTCATACCAGTCATTTAAAAGAAATTACCAGTGTATGCAAAATAAAAGGTTTCAGTAATGTATTGATTCATGCATTTACTGATGGAAGAGACACCGATCCTAAAAGCGGGCTGGTGTTTTTAACCGATCTGCAAAATCACTTGAACCAAACGGTGGGCACTATCGCTTCTGTAACGGGACGTTATTATGCAATGGACCGTGATAAAAGATGGGAGCGTGTTAAACTGGCCTATGATGCTTTGGTAAATGGTATGGGTGAACAAACAGATGATGTAATGAAAGCAGTTGCCGCTTCATATGCTGATAATGTAACGGACGAATTCCTGAAACCGATCCTCAATTCCAACCTGCAAAATTCAAAAATACAAAATGGCGATGCTGTGATTTGCTTCAACTTTCGAACAGATCGTTGCAGGGAAATAACACAGGTGTTAACCCAAGTAGATATGCCAGATTATGGAATGCAGAAACTGCAACTGCATTATACTACTATGACGGAGTATGATAAAACATACAAAGATGTACATGTGATTTTTGAAACCGATAACCTCAATCAAACGTTAGGTGAGGTATTACAACAATATGGAAAAACGCAGATACGAATTGCTGAAACAGAAAAGTATCCCCATGTAAGTTTCTTTTTCAGTGGCGGCAGAGAGTTGCCTTTTGAAGGAGAGAAACGGATCATGCTCCCATCTCCCAAAGTGGCTACTTATGATCTCCAACCCGAAATGAGTGCCAAAGAAGTAACAGATGCCATTATTCCTGAAATTGAAAATGAAACAGCAGATTTTATTTGTCTCAACTTTGCCAATGCAGATATGGTAGGGCATACAGGTGTTTTCAGTGCCGTTGTAAAAGCAGTTGAAACGGTTGATAGGTGTATGCAAAGAGTTGTTACAGCCGCATTGGATCATGGTTATACTGTTTTCGTTTTGGCCGATCATGGCAATGCAGACTATATGATCAACCAGGATGGAACACCCAATACAGCACATACATTAAACCCGGTTCCTCTGTTTGTGATCAGCCGTTCATGGAATGGCAAATTGCAACTGGGAAAATTGGGAGATATTGCTCCTACCATTTTACATTTGATGGGGCTACCGGTTCCAAAAGAAATGACCGGAGAAATTTTGATTGATCAATGATGTTTTGTTTCAAACATATCGCAATTGTTTTTCTTTTAGTTACTTTCAGCCTGCCAATGCTGATGCCGGCAGTATGGCAATTGAAACAATCTTATGTACAATGGCAAATGCAGGAAGCATTGGAAAAACAAGAACTCATTCACATCAAAATAAAAACAACTGATATCAAGTGGGTAAAGAATAAAAAAGAATGTGTGATCAATGGCGAAATGTTTGATGTGAAGAAGCATGAAATAGTAAATGATGAAACGATTTTAACCGGGCTCTTTGATGAAAAAGAAAAAGAGATCAAAAAAAGTCTGGAAGATTATGTAAAGAATCAACAGCAATCCAACAAGCTGCAACAGATGATGAAATTGTTTTCTGTTCTGTTTTCAAATAAAGATGCCATAAAGATCCCTTCAGCTCTTTATGCTGAAGTTAGCCTTCATTATACGTTTATCCAATCTGTTTACAGCTCCCCCCATTTGGGTTATACAACTCCACCACCAAAAATAAGTTAAGCAGTTTTTATTTATCGAACTGTTCCTGAAGTACTGGAATGCAGCTATGCTGCTGCCCAATTGTATTTCATGAATTTCTATTTAATCAGCTTAAATAAATCAATGAGAGAGATATTTTTAATCATCTTATCTGTATCTGCATTCTTCTATACACAGGCGCAAAACGAAAAACAGGATAGTTCTGTAAAGGAATTGGAAGAATTGGTAATCAGTGCCAGCAAATTTCCTGAGAAGAAATTACATATAGCACAACGCATTGATGTCATCAGTTCAAAATTTATCAGCAGGGTCAATGCACAAAACACCGGCGACCTGCTCATCAATACCGGCAATGTATTTGTTCAAAAAAGTCAGCAGGGCGGCAGCAGCCCGGTAATACGTGGGTTTGAAGCAAGTCGTGTTTTACTGGTGGTGGATGGAGTTCGGATGAACAACCTCATTTTCCGTTCGGGTCATTTGCAAAATGCTATTACAGTTGATCAGAATATGCTGGAAAGTATGGAAGTATTGTATGGTCCTGCATCAACCATTTATGGAAGTGATGCATTGGGTGGTGTTGTTCATTTCAGAACAAAAGTACCAAAACTGGCCCCTGAAGGAAAGTTGTTGTTTGTTTCAGGTAACGGACTTCTCAGGTACAGTTCAGTGAACAAAGAAAAAACAGTACACGCAGATATTAATCTTGGTTGGAAAAAAATTGCCTGGTTACAGTCTTACAGCTTCAGCGATTTTGGTGATGTAAAAATGGGCAACAACTATCCTGATAAATATAATGGCTTTGGAAGAAGGGATTCTTTTGTTGCTTATATGAATGGCGTAGATACCGTTTTAAAAAATGCAGACAACGCTGTTCAAAATTTTTCAGGTTACAAGCAATGGGATATGTTACAAAAAATCCTTTTCAAACAAAATGAAAAAGTAAACCATGTATTAAATATTCAATATTCCAATACTAACAATGTTCCCCGTTACGATCGTTTACAGGATAAACGAAATTTTGGAGGTTCTATTGGTAACACACTTCGCTATGCTGAATGGTATTATGGACCGCAAACAAGATTCTTCGCTTCTTATGTTTTAAGCATTATGAAAGCTGGTTTTTTTGATGCCATTTCCGCCAATATAAATTTCCAGGATATTACTGAAAGCCGCTACACCAGGGAGTTTAAACGCTACGATCGTTTAGATACAAGATTGGAAAAAGTAAAAGTGGGAGGCTTTGTTGTTGACACCCGTAAAATCTGGAAGGATCATGAGCTGACCGTTGGGCTTGATGGGCAACTGAATGATTTAAAATCAACAGCATCAAGGACCAACATTCATACAGGAGCCGTTTCAAAATTAGATACCCGATATCCCGATGGAAAAAATAAGATGAATAATTTTGGAATCTTTGGTCAGCATCTCTATAAATTCAAAAACAAAAAATTTGTATTGAATGATGGCATCCGTTTCCAAAGCATCGGCCTGCGATCAACATTGGTTGATACAGCTTTGTTACTTCATCTTCCTTATACAGAAATCAAACAGAATAATTTCACTGTTACCGGAAATGCAGGATTGATTTACCTGCCAAAATCGGGCACTAAACTTTCTATGAATTTTGCAACAGGTTTCAGGGCTCCTAATATTGATGATCTGGCAAAAATTTTTGAATCAAGTACTGCATCCCGGCAATTGGTTGTTCCCAACCCGGATATCAAACCTGAAAAAACATTCAATATTGATCTCGGAATAAGCCAGAACACAGGAAAAGATTTTCGTTTTGAAGTAAGTGGGTTTTATACCTGGTTCAGGGATGCGTTGGTAAAAGCACCGTTTAAACTCAATGGACAGGATTCGGTAGAATATTATGGAGTAATGAGCCAAGTGCTGGCAAACAGTAATGCCAACAAAGCATTCTTATATGGTTTTTCAGCAGCTCTATATGCAAGCTTCGCAAAATATTTTACATTCAACAGTACGCTTACTCTAACCGAAGGAAAGTTTATGACAGATGAAACGAAGAACTCAACTGTATATGAAAAACAATCCAACGGATCTTACAGACTGGTGAGCAAAAAGGTTTCTACAAAACCATTAGATCATATTCCTCCTGTTTTTGGCAAAACAAGTATCGCTTATCAAAACAAAGGAATATCTGCAGAACTTTACGCATTGTATAATGGCTGGAAACACCTGGATGAGTTTAATGCAGATGGGGAAGACAATGCACAATATGCCACCGTGGATGGTATGCCATGGTGGATGACCTTAAACTTCAGATCATCCTACTCACTCAAAAAGCACATAACCTTTCAATTTGCTGTGGAGAATATTCTTGATCGTAATTATCGTTATTTCGCTTCGGGCTTTTCAGCCCCCGGCAGAAATTTTATCCTGGCCGTCAGGTTAGGTTTTTAATTAAATCATTACTAAAAATAAGCCGCTGCTTTTCCTGTATTATTTTACAGGAAAAGCAGCGGCTTATTCATTGAAATTGTCTAAATTGAGGGTTGCAAACCCATATGTGAATGACTGAGGAAGCAATCTTACAAGGATGTCTTAAAAATCTACCGGTAGCACAACAAGAATTGTACAGCAGGTACAGTCCTAAAATGCTCTCTGTTTGTTACCGTTTTGCACGCAATCGTGAAGATGCAGAAGACATGTTGCAGGAAGGTTTTATCAGGGTATTCACACAAATTCATCAGTTTCAAAGCAAAGGTTCTTTTGAAGGCTGGATCAGGCGCATCATTGTTCATACCTGCATTAATCATTTAAAGAAACACAAGAAGTTTAATGATAGTGTAGATATATCAACGCAGGCTTATACCCTGCAGGTAAGAGAAGAAAGTGTGCCTTCGATCATACAGGCCAAACAGGTAATTGAATGTATCAGAACATTACCGCTTGGTTACCGAACGGTGTTAAACCTTTTTGCAATAGAAGGTTACTCACACCGTGAAATTGCTACAGTGCTGGATATTGAAGAAAGTACCAGCAGGTCGCAATACACAAGAGCTAAAGCTATGCTGGAGCAGATTTTAGTTAAAAAACAAATCATACTCCAACCAAAGAAACACGATGAATGGGTGGCAGCAGCCCATCCTCGGTTTTAAATGATCCGTACACCCAAACACAAAACTGATTATGGAGCGATATATGTACCAGGACGATTCTTTTGAAAAATTGCTCAAGCAAAAAGCAGACGAGTACCGGATGTACCCATCCAATGAAACTTGGGAAAAAATCCAGAACCGTGTTCAGAAGAAACATAACATCGTAAATTTTAAATCTGCCGGCTTAACCATTGTGCTTTTATCGGCGTTCTCACTTTACATTTCCAACAACCAGGGAGTTACCAGTAAAGTTGCAGTTGTTTCCATTCAGGAAGGCTCTCAACTGCCCTTCGTTGTTACAGCACCCT
>JAYUTS010000264.1:0-2590 GCA_043754995.1 Chitinophagaceae bacterium | reverse complement strand
AATTAAAGATCAGGCAACGGGGAACAGAATTGCAGTTGCAATTTCCACGAACGCATTTCCGTTCTGCATTAAAGATCATCAGTAATAATGGCTCGGTAATGAAAGCCGTAATGATAGATGAAGGGATGGAAACTGCTTCCGTTTCGCTCAGTGGTTTATCCAAAGGCGTGTATCAATGTATCATTGAAAACCGAACACAACGATTTGGGAAGAAGATACTGCTGCAATAGCAATCAGCCTGCTTTATTCTTTTCTTCCTCTTTGAGTACCATTTTGTGTACAAAAGAATTGATGATGGATAAACAAATGCTGAACAGCAGTGCATACCAGAAGCCATCTACCACAAAGCCCTGTACAAAATAAGCATCAACTAAAATGATACAGGCGTTGATTACGAAGAGAAACAATCCCAAAGTAAAAACAGTAACCGGCAGCGTTAACAAAACAAGTAAGGGTTTTACAATAGCATCGAGCAGCGCCAATACAAATGCTACAACAATGGCTGTAAAGAAATGATTGATGCTGATGCCCGGTAATAAATAAGCCAGCACAAATGCGTTAACGGCAGTGATGAGAACCTTTAATATAAACTTCATGACCTATCCTTTTTATCGAAAACTTATATAACTACTAATTCGTAGAAAGCTTCGGGTTGTAAATATTTATTAGCTAACTCCTGCAATTCCTTTGCCGATATTTTTTTAATGGTGTTGACAGAACTGTAAAAATAATTTTCATCCAGCCCATTCAAAATTAAATTTTTCCAGCGACCAATGATATGGAAGGGTCCATCCAGGTCTCCCAGAATGGTTCCGATGAGGTAATTCTTTACCAATTGCAATTCTTCTTCATCCACCAGTTCTTCACGCATATCTTTCATTTCGTTATACACTTCATGGATGGTTGCTTCACACACATCCTTTCCTGCTTCGGTGCTCACCATCCATGCCGTTGTTGAAATATGATTGAGGATATAACTATGAATACCATAAGTATATCCTTTGTCTTCACGGATATTACTCATGAGTCTTGACCCAAAAAATCCGCCAAACAATGTGTTCAGCACCTGTACTCCCTGAAAATCGGGGTGATGACGATTTGGAAATGATCTTGCCAGCCTGATAGCTCCCTGCACACCATTGACATCATTGTTGATGCGGTATTTTTTTTCATCTGCAGGATGAACCGGGTGAAGAATTTGAGGAAGCACAGTTTGATTCAATGGTAACTGCCCGATGGTTTCATTCAACAACTGTTCAAAATTTTCCGGCAATAAACCTCCGGCAAAAATGGTACAGTGGCCATTGGTATAATATTGTTTGTAATAATCCTGCAGATGTTGTTGTTGTAGAGCATCATAATCTTCTTTGTTGCTATATACACCATAAGGGTGTTCTTTGCCAAACAAATATTCTTCAATCAACCGGCCGGCAACAAAATCACATTTCTTCAGATTCACAATTAACCGTTGCTGCATGTTCTGTTTAAAGATGTCGAGTTCATGTTGCGGATAAATGGAATCACTGATCATTTCGGATATAACCGGTAAATGTGTTCCTAAATGTCGGTTGATACAATGCAGAATAATCGTTGACGTTTCATTATAACATCCACGGCTGAGGTGCGATCCATAATAATCAAAATGTTCATTGAGCTGAAACGCCGTTTTGTTGCTTGTTCCGTTCTTGATCAAATAGTTGGTAGCGGCTGCAACATTATTCTGCTGTTCGTACCAGTTGCCTGCTTTGAATACCAGTTCAACGCTCATGACTTCCTGTGTGCCCGCATTTACAGCATATACTTCCACCCCATTATCCAACACATATTTTTCATAGGGTTTGAGTTTTAAATCGAACTCAGTTGCATCTTTTATAATTGGAGCTTGTATTCTATTTAACATTCATTATAATTGTGGACAGCGAAGGTAATTACTTTACAAGAAGACGTTTTAAATTAGTTGAAATGCCCCGTTTTAAAAGCATGGTTTTCCTGGGACTTGCAGCGGCTGCTTTGGTGACCCTTTCGCTAACAGCTTTCTATCTTCTTTTTTCAAAAAGTTACCCGGAATTTATCAGTTGGTTTTTAACCAGTATTCACAAACCGCATTTACAGCAATCGGCTTCTTCTTATTTAACACTCCAACAATTTAAGCTGCTGCGGATAATCGCAGCGCTGTTTTCATGCGG
Source organism: Chitinophagaceae bacterium (assembly GCA_043754995.1). Taxonomy (GTDB): domain Bacteria; phylum Bacteroidota; class Bacteroidia; order Chitinophagales; family Chitinophagaceae; genus Lacibacter. The sequence goes on along the minus strand of JAYUTS010000264.1, from coordinate 404 downwards.
CTTGTTGCTGTTGCTTTTTTGGGGGTTCAAAAAAAGAGCTTTGTTGATGACCCGCTCACAAAACTTATTGGAACATTTTCAGTTTTCGATCATTGGTTTTGCAAAAAACATTCTTCCCTCCCATAAGATGCATAGGGTACTATTCTGGTTGTTGGTTGGTTTTTACATGCTGCGGAGTATTATTTCGATCATGTACTATCCAATAGATTTTGACGAAGCTGATACCTATATGCTTTTTAGTTCGCAGGGGCCGTTGGTATCTGCTACTTTTTACCCTTTACCCAATAATCATATTTTGTTTTCAATCATTACCTCCATTACAACTATGCTGCCGGGTGATCCTGTTTACCTGTTAAGACTTCCCTTGATACCAATCGGCGTTTTATGCCTATTCCTTTTATATG
>JAYUTS010000263.1:0-2595 GCA_043754995.1 Chitinophagaceae bacterium | reverse complement strand
ACACCGCCACTATGGGTAAGCGGGGTATATGTGTAAAGCTGGATGATACCATGTAATAATCGCCGCCTGCTCTTATTGCATCGGGATCGCTATAATCCGCATTTACAGCGGGATTTTTATACGTGCCATTTCCATTATCAGCTATCCAGGCTTTAGAAACAGTTTGTGCAAACACATTGCTGCAAACCAAAGCCAAACATATGATCAATGCACTCTTCATAGCTCAATGACTTTTTTTTCATTATTGCTTTTAATTGCAGCTTCAATAATCTGGATCACATTCGTTGCTTCTTCACCGGTAACAGGCACTTCAATATTTTCTGTTATTGCCTTATACATATTGTTATAAAAGTCACCATAATCTCCTTTTAATGAAGGAAGATATTCCCTGATTATTTTTCCATCTAATTCGGTATGTAATAAACCCTTTTGGGATTCAGGTTCTGTTCCCCAATCGGCAGTACCAGGAATTTTGCCCTCCTGTAACATGGTTTCCTGCACATCTGTTTTGGATTTAATAAATGAACCCTTTGTTCCATGTATTTGAAAACCGGGCATTGCTTCTCTTACATAATAACTTGATTTTAATGTAACCCGATGTGACGGATAAAATAATTTCAAATCAAAATAATCATCCACTTTTGAATTCGGCCGGTTAATGGTGATATCAGCAAATAAGGCAATCGGCATTCCAAATAACTGCAAGGCCTGGTCAATTAAATGTGAACCCAGGTCATACAAACAACCAACAGCAGGTGTTGGTGTTTCTTTATGAGTTTTATAACTCAGGACCGGAACATACCTGTCGTACCGGATTTCAGCATCAACAATATCACCAAGCAGATGATCGTCTAATACTTTTTTTACTGTTTTATAATCACTGTCGAAGCGCCTGTTATGATAAACTGAAAGTTTAATATTTTTTTTCCGGGCCAACGAAACGAGTTCTTCTGCCTGTTCAACATTTGCGGTAAAAGGTTTTTCAACAATTACATGTTTGCCGGCAAGTATTGCCTGTTTTGCATAATCAAAGTGTGTAACACTGGGTGTGTTTACAACAACTAATTCAATCGCATCATCCGCTAACATTTCTTCTAATGTGCGATAAGTTTTTACACCCTGATATTTTTCCTGTGCCAGGTTTTTACTTCGCTCCCAAACCGCATAAAAGTTAAATCCGGGATGTGCTGTAATGAAAGGTGCATGAAACACCCAACCACTCATGCCAAAAGAACAAATTGCTGTATTGATTGGTTTCATTGTGAGTAATAATTTATTGCCAAGTTAACACCAAACAAAGACACAATTGTTAGTTGAACCCTTTCAGCCAATTTTGCAAACGCTCCATCCAGTTGTCGGTTGTCGTTTTATTGTACATACCAAAACCATGTCCACCTTTTGGATAGAGATGCATTTCTACAGGTACTTTAAACTTCACACATGCCTGGTAATAACGGATGCTGTTCTCAACCGGTACTGAGCCATCATCACCTGCATGTACTAAAAAAGAGGGAGGTGTATTAGCCGTTACCTGTAATTCGTTTGAATACAATTTTATTTGCTCAACTGATGCAGTTGCACCAACTAAATTATTTCTTGATCCTTTGCTTGCGATGGTACTATCGAAACTGACCACCGGGTAAATCAATATTGCAAAATCGGGACGAACAGAGGTTGTGTCTTTAGTTGTTGCGTCTGCATTAACTGCAAAATGTGTTGCTGCTGTTGCTGCAACATGTCCGCCAGCGGAAAAACCCATGATACCGACCTTATCTTTTTTCAATCCCCATTGCGTTGCATTTTTGCGAATCATACGGATGGCCTGTTGTGCATCCTGCAGCGGGGCAAGGCTGCGATCGATATTTGTTGTATCATCGGGCAAACGGTATTTTAATACAAAAGCAGTAATGCCCCACTTGTTCATTTCTTCAGCCACTCTTGTTCCTTCTTTATCAAATGCTAAAATACTATAGCCGCCACCGGGACAAATGATCACCGACATACCATTTGGGTTTGCAGGCTTATACATAGTAATAGTGGGCACACTCACTTTTGAAATGCGTGTAACATTATCTTTCGATACAGCAGTTTCTTTATTGGGTGCAGGTTTTGAATTGGGAACAGCGCCGCTGTACAATGGAATTTCCTGCGCCGTTGTATTTATTGCTAATAAAAGAGCACTGATAAAAAGTAATTGCTTCATATTAATTTGATTTTACTGTAGGCCATTCAAATGCTTTTGTTCTGATTTGTTGAAACCAGTTTGATTCCGGTTGAACAAGACTATTGTAGGAAAAGATATTCTCTAAATTATAATATTTTTCTTCTATATAACCGAATTGTTTACTCCATGTAACACATTTAGGATGCAATTATTACCACCAGCGATAAATTAACAATGGGTTGTTTGAAAACATTAAAACGCAGGGGATTGATGATTCCCGGAGATGTGGCAATGCTTGGTTTTTCTAATTCAGATATTGCAGAGTTGGTTGATCCGCCGTTAACCGTCATCCGACAGCCGGCAGAAGAAATGGGCAGAGCAGCTACAGAATTATTATTACAATTAGTGGAGAGTAAAAGAATCATCAAAGA
>JAYUTS010000262.1:0-2598 GCA_043754995.1 Chitinophagaceae bacterium | reverse complement strand
TTTTAAGAAGTTCAAAAAAACTGTACCATGAACAGCATCTCAAAGCCGACTTAAACAGGATCTTCTATTATCTCAAACGATCAAAATCAGATACCAGTCTTGCCCTTGCTGAAAAAAATATTATCCTTCTCAAACAACAAGGCAGGAATGATTCAATGCTGGCACAGTTTCAATCAGTATCAGGTTTCAGCTTAATGAATCTCAACCGGCAGAAAGATGCATTAGAACAATTCTATTCAGCACTTAAAACTTCAGAAAGGATTAAAGACATTACCACCCAGGCAAAAATTTTGCATCAGATCGGCTGGGCATACATGGAGCTGAATCAGAATGAAGAGGCCATTAAATATTTTAAATCGTCTATTGCCTTATTAAAAACAAACCGCCGCCCTGCTGAATATCCTGCCACTTTCAATAACATGGCTGCCTGTTATGGCGCTATGGGAAAGTATGACTCCGTTTATAAATACATTGAGTTGGGGATTAAAATTTCACAGAAAAAAAATAATCCCGCCGCTGAAGCAAATGCCTGGTTCATTAAAGGAACTGCATTGATGGAACAAAAAAATTATAAGGAAGCATTAGCCTGCTTCATGAACGCTAAACCGTTAAGAGAAAAAACCGGGGATGCTTTTTTTATTGTATCTGATCTTGCTGTAATGGCTGAGCTTTATGCACTGATGGGAAAAACGGAAGAAGGAATCAAAACAAGTAAAGAAGCGCTCAACATCGCAGAAAAAGGAAAAATTGAAGCGAAGTATCCAATGATTTATAAAGCACTTGCTTTGAATTATGAAAAAGCAGGCGATTTTAAAACGGCAAGCAGCATTTATAAAAAAATAAATTTTTTACAAGACCAGGTTTACAGCAATGCCAGCCAGGAAGCATTGGCCGAAATGCAAACCAAATATGAAACAGAAAAAAAAGAACGTATTATACAGGAGCAGCAATTTAACCTGCGCAGGAAAAATTATTTCATCATTGGTATTGCAACGCTTGTTTTACTGGGTGCTTTGCTTACCTGGCTTTTTTATAACCGCAACAAATTAAAACAGGAAGCAAAGTTCCAGGCAACTGTGCTTACACAACAGCAAATGGCTGCAGCAGCTATCTTACAGGCAGAGGAAAATGAACGGCAACGCATTGCAAAAGATCTGCACGATGGTGTAGGGCAAATGATGAGCGCTGCAAAAATGAACCTGTCGGTATTTGAAAATGAAATAGAATTTAAAGATCCGGAACAGAAAATTTCTTTTGAACGCATCATCAGCCTGGTAGATGAAAGTTGCAGGGAAGTAAGAACCGTATCGCACCAGATGATGCCGAATATGCTGCTGAAAAAAGGATTGGCAAAAGCAGTTGCCGATTTTTTGGATAAGATCGATCAAAAGATCATCAAGATCAAACTGCATACAGAAGGCCTCAATGAACGGCTTGAAGAAAACATAGAAATTGTGTTGTACCGCATTCTGCAGGAAAGTGTCAATAATGTCATTAAACATTCAGGCGCAACGGCTTTAGATATCTCACTCATCAAAGATGCAGAAGGAATCAGTGCCACCATTGAAGACAATGGAAAAGGATTTAACAGCAGGGCCATCAATGAACAGGCGGGTATTGGTTTAAAAAATATGAAGGCAAGAGTTGAATACCTCAAAGGAACCATTGATTTTGATTCAAGCCCCGGCAACGGAACATTGGTGGCCATACACATTCCGGTAAATAAAGAAAACAGGGGATGATCTTTTTTCTTATTTTCGGCTAAACACAAAAAAATATGCCTGTTGGTAAAATTAAACTGGCAATTGTAGATGATCACCAGATTGTGATTGATGGATTACATTCTCTTTTAAAGGGGCATGACCAATATGAGATTGTATTGGAATCAACCCATCCCGAAACCATTCTTGCACAATTACGAAAACAACCTGTTGATATTTTATTAACCGATGTTATGATGCCGGTTATGACAGGTGTTGAACTGGCAAGGATGGTGAAAAAGGAATTTCCATTGATCAGGATCATTACATTGTCAATGAATGGAGAAGGCAGTCTCGTTAATCAAATGATTGATGAAAGTGATATCAGTGGTTATTTGCTGAAGAATATTGGTCAAACAGAATTTCTTACTGCATTAAATAAAATTGCAGCAGGTGGTATTTATTTCAGCGATGAAGTGTTACAGGAAATGCTCAAAGCAAGCGAACGGAGAAAAGAAACGAATGAAGAAGCCAAACTCACCAACCGTGAAGTGGAGATCGTAAGGCTCATTGAAAAGGAATACAGTAATAAAAAAATTGCGGAAGAATTATTCCTGAGCGAACGTACAGTTGAAACACACAGGAAAAATATCTTCCGCAAAACAAAAACCAATTCTGTAATCGGTTTAATTAAATATGCTTACGAGCGCAAACTCATTTAAGTTTACCGGATAGCAATACCAAGCTTAATTAAAAACGCATTCGATGTGCCGGGTGAGTTCACTCTTTTAATTGCATCGTAATGAATACTCGCCTGGAACATGGAATAGTGCAACCCTGCTCCTACATCATATACAAATCTTGACTCCCTGGCAACTAACTCTCCATCATCCACCAG